>JAICXV010000662.1 GCA_025934545.1 Verrucomicrobiia bacterium | reverse complement strand
TTCTGGGTAAACCGTCAGAACGCGGTTACCGAACAATTGAATCCTTCACCGGACGCTTCGGGAACGATAGAGGACCTGTCGCGATTCGCATTGCAGAAGGCGAAATAACGCAGCGGATAGAATTCTTGCCCTTCCCAAAAGGCATATCCAATTCTTGACAAATGTAATCACCTTGGTTACATATACAGCAACGAATGAAATCGAGCTGCCGATTTGCGATGGCTGTGCATGTGCTCGCCGTTCTTGCTTACAAGGAGGGCGATCCGGTCACGTCATCGTGCCTGGCGGGCAGCGTGAATACCAATCCCGTGATTATCCGGCGACTGTTGTTGTCGCTGAAGCGGGCGCGGTTGATTGAAACGCGCAAGGGCGTGGGTGCGGGGTCGCGGCTGGCGCGGGCGCCACAACGTATCAATTTAGCTGAGGTTTATCGCGCTGTGGAGAGCCACGATACCTTTAAATCGCCGTCGCGAAAGCCGGACGCGGGTTGCCCCATTGGGAATTGCATCCGCAAGACGCTGCAAAAGGTATTTGAATCCGCCGAGAGCGCGATGGAGCAGGATTTGCAGAAGACGACGCTGGCGGACGTGGTGCAGACGGCGCGGGAGACGTGCATGGGGGAATCTAAGCGAGCCGTTTGACGTTCTGTTTTTTTGTGCGAATATGTAACAATAGTGATTACAAATTAAACTGGAATTGGAGTCGAATATGAAATCAACCATCGAAGTGAACGAAACAAATTTTCAAGCGGAAGTTTTGAACTCCACGCAGCCGGTCGTTGTCGATTTCTGGGCGGAGTGGTGCGGCCCCTGCAAAATGCTGGGACCGGTGCTGAACGAAGTCGCCTCCGAACAGAGCGGCAAGGCCAAGGTGGCCAAGGTCAACATCGATGAAAATTCGGCGCTGGCCGAGCGCTTCGGTATCCGATCAATTCCGACGCTGCTGTATTTCAACGGCGGCGAAGTGCGCAAGCAAACGGTCGGAGTAGTGAGCAAGAAGACGATTGTTTCCAATTTGGAGGCGGCGTCGATGGCAGTATGAAATTTTAACTGAGCTTTTCATTGAGATGAAACGCTCGTGACGGTGTCAGATTGAATAGAAGGTAGCATATGAAAATACGAACCGAAGGGCGAAGGACCACAAAAGTAAACGGTCGCCAACCGCGCAAGTCGCGTGTGGCCGTCGCGGAGCCGCGCATCGAGTTCGACGCGCCGGAGCCGAAGGTCCCGGTGCAGCCGGAACCCGTGCAGCCAACCGAAGGACCTGTGACGAATGGCGATTCATTGCAGCTTTATCTCCGTGAAATCGGCCAGGTGAAACTCCTGACGCCGGCGGAGGAAATCGCATTGGCCAAGCGCATCAAACGCGGGGACAAAGCCGCGCGAGAACACATGATCAAGGCGAATTTGCGCCTGGTCGTGAAGATTGCGCGCGATTACGAAAATCTCGGCCTGCCGTTGCTCGACCTCATTAACGAGGGGAACATCGGATTGATGAAGGGCGTGGAGCGTTTTGACCCGAAGAAGGGCGCGAAGCTTTCCACTTATGCTTCCTGGTGGATCAAGCAGGCGATCAAGCGCGCGTTGGCGAATCAATCGAAGACGATTCGTTTGCCGGTGCACGTGGTGGACAAGGTCGCGCATATTCGCCGCGCGGAATTACGATTGCGCGAGGTGCTCGATCGCGAGCCGACGGATGAAGAAGTGGCGAGCGAGCTCGGCCTGGACGCGAAGCGTGTGCGGCGGTATCGCCAGGCGTCGCGGGCGCCGGTCTCACTCGATGCGCCGATTGGCGATGACGAGAATGATCGCGTTTCCGAGGTGGTGGCGGATCCGAATGCCGCCCTGCCCTCCGAGCAACTCGTTTACGAAAGCGACAATGCGTTGGTGCAGGAAATCCTGGCGACGTTGCCGCAACGTGAGCGGGATATTCTCGCGATGCGTTTCGGTCTGTCGGATGGCAAAGAGCGGACGTTGGAAGAAGTGGGTGAACACTTCGGCGTGACGCGCGAGCGCATCCGCCAAATCCAGGAGCAGGCGCTGAAGACCATTCGCAAGACGATGGAAAAACGCGATCAGCCGATGGATGACATCGATGCGTTTGCAGTCGCTGCTTAATTAAAGATTAGAAATTACGAAAACGGGACGATGCTTGCGCATCGTCCCGTTTCTATTTTTGAGATTACAGAGGCCGAAGATCTTTAACGACCGACCCAGAGCACATCGAGGTTGCCAGGACCGCCGCGGCCGCCTCTGGGGCCGCCGGCCGGAGCAGCTTCTCCCGCGGCTTGCGGGGCGCGCTCGGTGCAGACGGTGACGATGATGTTATTTTTGGTGTCGAGCGTGCACGTCTTGCAACCGGCTTTGGTCTGGACGTTCTGCTCGACGGCGAA
>JAICXV010000232.1 GCA_025934545.1 Verrucomicrobiia bacterium | reverse complement strand
ACGATCGCCAACTCGAATTGGGCGACAACGTCAAAAGCATTAGCTGCGAAGAAACCTTTGACCGTGACACCGACGATCGTCGCATCCTGCGGCAATCCCTTCGCTCGCAAGCGCAAGACGTCGCCACTCGTTTGAAGGACCGCCATCTCGGCGCGCGCACTGTTCAGGTGAAAATCCGCTATGGCGATTTCACCACTTTGACGCGACAATTTTCCGTGGAAGAACCCATCACCGAACCCGGCGATGTTTATCGCCTCGGATGTTTTCTGCTTGCGCGAGAAAAACTCGTCAACCGCCCGTTGCGTCTGATTGGATTGGGCGTAAGCGGACTGACCGAGACGATGAATTCGCAACTAACGATGAAACAAATATTATGAGCGAAAACTGGGAAGAGCGCTATCGAACCGGCGACATGCCATGGGAAAAAGGCGAGCCGTCCCCCGGCCTCGTCGATTTCGTCGCCGCCCATCCCGATCTCGAACGCGGGACCGTTCTCGTTCCCGGTTGCGGCACTGGACACGATGTTCGTGTTTGGGCGAAGGCCGGGTTCAGCGCCACCGGCATGGACATCGCACCCAGCGCGCTCCGATTGTCCCGCGAAAGGACCGCCGCTGCGAATTTGCGCGCCGAATTTTTGTTGGGCGATTTCCTGCGCGATCAACCAACGAAGCAATTCGACTGGATCTTCGAACACACCTGCTTTTGCGCCATTCAACCGGCCGAACGCGAATTATATGTGCAAGCCGTTTCGCGCTGGTTGAAACCCGCCGCAAACTTTCTCGCTGTATTTTATTTAATCGACGAAAAAGACGGCCCACCGTTTGGCACAACCCGCGACGAATTGGTCAAACGCTTCTCGTCATCATTCGAACTGTTGCAAGCTTGGGTGCCGCGTTCGTATCCAAATCGAACCGGCCTTGAGCTAATGATGTGGTGGCGGAAGCGCTAAAACTAATCAAGCCGCACCGGTTTGAGCCGCGTGAACCGAATTTCCGATCGGCTGTGGAAAACCGCAATCGCCGCGGCAATCATTCCCAGGCTGATCAATTGCGACAGCGTCAGACCCGCAAATGCCGCCGGATTATCCGCGCGCAAGAATTCCAGTGAAAAACGAATCACACCGTAACCGAACATAAACTGCCAGACGATCTGGCCTTCCCATTGCCGGCGTTTGAACGCGCGGCTCAAGTAGATGCAAAGCGCAAACGCCATCGCGGTTTCGTAAAGTTGAACCGGATGAACCGGCAACGATTCCGTCGCGTCCTTGCCAATCAACCCAAGTTCGCGATGCTGTTCGTAAGCGCCCGCGTCCTTCGGAAAATGGACCGCGAATGGAAAATGGTTCGGTGACAAAAGTGGAATGGTCCGGACCTGACGCAATACCGCTGGATCACTCATCGCCGATGCTTGTTGATTCGTGATGCACAGATCGCCCCAACAACAGCCCGCCATAAAACAACCAATTCGGCCAATGGCGAGACCGAGCGCCAACCCCGGTGCGCATGCGTCCATCAAATTCCCCAGCGACATACACGTGCACGCCGCGTAACCCACCGCAGCCAGCACGCCAAAAATCATCCCGCCATAAAACACCATCCCACCGCCCGCCGTGGTCAATGCCTGCCAAAGGCTGATACCTTCGGGAAATTCAAACAACCAACTGAAGAATCGCGCCCCGAACAAACTGCTGATCGCGATCAGCAACGTGAGATTATCGATGTGCGCGCCGGCAATTCCAATCTTCGGCGCTCGCCAACGGCTGATTAAGTATCCAGCCACCAGGGCGAGCAACATAAACGCTGAGTACGACGCTATGTGTGGTTCGGAAACTAAAACCTTATGCATACTTTATGACGTGACACCCTCATTAGTACGTATTGGAAAGAAGAAGAGTAGGGGGGAATTGCTCTTCTTCGCACCGGTCGTTTGGCTGATATCAGCCGATCACGACGGCGTCTTCGCTTTGCATTCGCAAGTGTCGGAATGCGGAACTACATGAGGCGCCAGGCCCTTGGCTTTGCATTCGCACGTATCCGCGCGAGGCGCGAAACCCGGCGAGAGAACTCCCAGTGCGATCGCCGCACCGGCCAATAGTTTCATTAGTGTTATCATACCAATCCCGTTGGACTCCTCGCGGAATCGTCGCCTTCCCAAAGGCTCCATCGCTTCCACCTGCCGCAGTCGTCCCATTGCGGCTACCTCTAAAATAACCTGTCAATCGAATCGTGCAATTAGGGCGACGCCTGACTCAAGCCACGGTTTGAAACGGATAAACCGTTTAATGCGCGTGCGTCGCATGCGCTTCCGCCTTCTTCTTTTTCGCTTCTTCCACGACCTTGGCTTCCATCTCGTGCGGCATCTGTTCGTAATGATCGAAGCTCTCGACATGAACACCGCGGCCGCCTGTCAGCGAGCGCAACGTGCTCGAATATTTGTGCAACTCACGCGCTGGCACCTGCGCTTTGATCGTCTGGAATTGACCTTCCGTTTCGATTCCGAGGATGCGTCCGCGTCGGCTCGAAATATCACCCATCACTTTCCCGAGACAATCTTCCGGGATACTCACTTCAATCACATGGATCGGCTCAAGCAAACAGGGCTTGGCTTTCAGGAACGATTCTTTGAACGCAAAGTAACCCGCGATTTGGAACGCAATGTCCTTCGAATCGACCGGATGCATTTTTCCATCGTAAAAATCGATCTTCAGATCAACGACGCGATAGCCCGCCAGAACTCCTTCCCGGCACGCCTGCATCACGCCATCTTCCACCGATGGAACAAAAACCCGGTCGACGTTCTGCCCTGAAAGGGATTCGGTAAATTCAACACCGGTATCGCGCGCAAGCGGTTCAATTTTCATCCAAACTTCCGCGAACTGACCCGCGCCGCCTGTTTGTTTTTTGTGGCGATATTTGGAATCACCATTGGCCCGAATCGTTTCGCGATACGGAATCTTCGGCTCGCCCAGTTCGACATGCGTGTTAAAACGCCGGCGCAACCGATCAACGATGACTTCCAAATGCAATTCGCCCTGTGCCGAAATGATGGTCTGATGCAACTCGCCATCGACACGATGTTGGAACGTCGGATCTTCCTCGTGCAAAGCGGCCAACCCGGCGGCAACTTTATCTTCCTCGCCTTTCACTGTGATGTTCAGCGACGCATGAATCGTCGGTTTTGGATAAGTTACTTTGGCCAGCTTCACCGGACGTGACGCCGAGCACAACGTATTCCCCGTGTGCGTGTCTTTTAATTTAACGACCGCACCGATTTCACCAGCGCCGAGTTCCGTAACCGGTTTCCGCTCGTGACCATTCAAAACATAAACCTGTCCGATGCGTTCAGTGATATTGCGATCCGGATTGTAAAGTTCCGAACTGCTTTTCACCGTCCCCGAATAAACGCGGAAGAACGAAAGCTCGCCAAAGTGCGCTTCGGCCATCGTTTTGAAAATAAACGCTGACGCTTCCGGATCGGCCAATCGCACTTCCGTCGGTTGTCCGTTGGCATCGAGGGCCGCGTATCTTTTTCGATCAACTGGAGAAGAACCGTATTTAGCAATGAAGTCCATGAGGCGGGCGACGCCGATGTTCGTTTCGGCGGAGGTGCAGAACAGCGGAATGAAGTGCTGCTTCTGCACCGCTTCGTGTATGCCGGCTCGGAACTCCTCCTCTGACAGCCCTCCTTGATCAAAATACTTGCTGAGCAAAGTATCGTCGGACTCGGCGATGTGCTCGATCAATTCCGTGTGCAATTGTTTGACGCGCGCTTCCCATTCACCGGTGGCCGGGACTTCCTTGTATTCGCCGCGATCGCCGGTGTAAGTGCAAATGTCATTGCGCAACACATCCAGCACCTGGTTGAAGCCCGGGCCCGGATTGATGGGAATGTTCATCGGGAACACGCCCGCGCCGTAACTCTTGCGAATGTCCTCCAGGATTTCTTCGAAATGCGTATTCGGTTTATCGAATTCATTCATCACGATGATTTTCGGGATGTTCAATTCCGTCGCGTAATTCCAAACGCGCTGTGTGCCGACGCCAACGCCGTGCTGCGCATTAACGACCACAACCGCAAAATCGGAAACCCGCAGCGCGCTCAACGCTTCACTGATAAAATCGAGATACCCCGGCGTATCGAGAATATTAAACCGCTTGCCCATCCATTCCGTGCGCAGCAGCGATGCGTGCACCGAAATCTGCCGTTGCTGTTCGCTCGTGTGATAGTCGGACACAGTCGTGCCGTGCGCGATTTTTCCCATGCGCCCGATGGCGCCGCTGCAAGCGAGCATCGCTTCGCTGAGCATGGTTTTGCCACTCGAAGCGTGGCCGACAATGGAGAAATTACGAATGTCTGCTGGTGTATGCATGCGCGTATTGGAGTAATGAGTGCGCGTGAAAGTGAAAGGGGAAGGCGCGAATATATGCCATCGTTTTCATTTTCACGATCACTCGGTGAAACGTTATGGAAGCCAGTGGTGGGGGACACGCCGGCCTGCCGTCTGCATCCAAGTTAAACACAGCACGCCAAAATTGCCAATAGGGGTAAATAGCATGTTTGACAAGATGCAGCATGACGATGACTGAGATTTACGGTAATTGCTGACTTGCTCCAATCCGCAGTCGCGTCGAGGTTGCGACCCTGAGGAACCAAACAATATATGACCTACACGGAATTTAAGAGGCACGTCGCACGGATCTCGCGACAGGAATTCTTGAGCAGCCAATTCAATCCACTCCAATACGGAATCGAACGCACACGCTTTGAGGAGCGCAAACTCCGACAGCTCATCGCGCTGGCGAAACGAACCCAATTCCTGACCGCGCAACGCAAAGTCGCCGGCTGGGAACGCAAGCTGCAACGCATGCAGGAAAAGCGCGCGCGCTTTGAAGAGACAACTCGCGCCGCCGCGGTGGTGAGCGCGTAGAGTTGCTCTGGCGAACGGAACGGGCGCGACCTTTGTGTCGCGTCAAACGTTAACCTGCCACTGTGGCATTCGAGGGTGGAACGGCAGAAGGTCGGATCATCATGCCCGGCCAGCGAATTTGAATCGCCCGGTCATCGTAAAACCGAATTAAGTCGTAATCCTTCTGGTGCGTCACTTGAACATCGCCCAAGCCGTGTTTAACCGCCCACTTTTTAACCACCGGCACGTTCGCCGGCTCGCACGCGCGCGCCGTAAAAATT
>JAICXV010000448.1 GCA_025934545.1 Verrucomicrobiia bacterium | reverse complement strand
GAAAGGCTACAATTTCGATCCGCGCGATACGATGTGGCTCTTCTCACATTCCGGAATCAACAACGTCAACATCGACATCGCTATCGAGGCGAAGAAAAAAGGGATGAAAGTAATCGCCTACGGGTCCGCCGCCGCGGCCAAAGGCAAACAGACGCGCCATTCGTCTGGCAAAACTATTTTCGAAATCGCCGACATTGTTGTCGATTCGTGTGCGCCGATTGAAGATGCCGCCGTGCCACTGAAGAATCATCAGGACAAAGTCGGTCCAGTCTCGACCATGGCCTTTATCACCTGCGTTTGGATGACCGTTTGTACTGTCGCGGAAATTTTAGCCGATCGCGGAGTGAAACTTCACATTCACCCGTCGCACAACGTTCCCGGCGACGCGACGGCGCGCGAACGGCTCGATGATTGTTTGGCGGAATATAAAAAGCGAATCGCAGGGGTCTAAGCCGCTCGAAAACATTTCAAGGCCGCTTTGAAATCCTTCGGGAGCGGCGCGTCGAATTTCATCTGCTTTTTCGTCCGCGGATGTTTGAGCACGATACGGCTGGCATGTAAAAGCTGTCGCGTAACCTCGCAGCCAGTGGCATCCAGCAACTTCGCGTTTTTTCGTTCACCGTAAACTAGGTCGCCGACAATCGGGAAACCAATGTGCTGGAAATGCACGCGAATCTGATGTGTGCGACCGGTATGAAGTTCCGCTTCAACCAGCGTCACCTGCGACATTCGTTCGAGCACTTTATAAGAAGTACGCGCCTCGCGACCGTCTTCCGTCGCGGCCATGCGTTTGCGATGGGTCGGGTGCCGCGCAATCGCCGCTTCGATGTCGCCATCATCATTCGGCAACACGCCGCAGACGACGGCGTGATAGGTCTTTTGCAGCGACCTCGCGGCGAATTGTTCCGCCAACGCCAGGTGCGCCTGATCGTTTTTCGCCACGACTAAACAACCACTGGTTTCTTTATCGAGCCGATGAACAATCCCCGGTCGCGCCACACCGCCGATGCCACTGAGTTGTCCGGCGCAATGATGCAGCAGCGCGTTGACCAAAGTGCTTTGTTCATGGCCGGCCGCGGGGTGAACGACAATTCCGGGCGCCTTGTTGATCACCAGAAAATCTTCGTCTTCGAACAAAACATCGAGCGGGATTTCTTCCGGTTTCGCTTCGGCCGGTCGCGGTTCCGGCCAATGCACCGAAACAGTTTCGCCGGCGCGCGGATGATGGGTTGGTTTAACTTTTTTACCGTCGACCAGGATGTGCCCGTGTTCCATCAGGCGCTGCAAGGTCCCGCGCGACACAGCCGGAAATTTTGTGCGAAGAAAAGAATCCAGTCGCTCCATCGGAAGCGATTCCTCGATTACAACTTTGGCATCGCGCGACATCTATCTATCGACATGTGCCGATCGGCCATCGGCAATTCAGCAGATTAAGAATCTGCGGTGCGTCACTGGCTGCTTACGGCCGCCTCTGGCTTTTGGGAATTTTTGAGTTCGGCGTCGCGCTTCCACGACAACAGAATAAGCAAACCGACCCCAACGCAAATCGCGCTGTCCGCAATGTTGAATGCAGGAAAACCCATTTCTTCGCCGCTGCGCTTACGCAAATAGAACCGCAAAAAATCGATGACCTGCGCGCGATGCGGATCGAGGCGATCGAACAAATTTCCCACGATGCCGCCGAAAATCAGCCCAAGTGAAAGCTGCCCGATCCACGTGCTCGTATCGAACTTGTGCCGCCAAATAAACAGCGCGAGCAAGGCCACGAGCGAAACAATCGCCAGCGCTTCGTTGCTATCGTGGAACATGCTCCAGGCCGCGCCCGTGTTGCCCCAGAGCACCAGTTTGAAAAAGCCGTCGATCACTGTGTGCTCCCTCGATGCGCCGCCCTGGACGGGGCCGAGATATTGCAGCGCCAGATATTTCGTTAGCTGGTCGAGCGCAAAAGCAACGACGGCGATCACCGCCATGCGACGATTGGGTGTCCAGTTCATCTCACTAAAATAACACGCGTGCCAGCGAGTAAATCATGCAAAGCGCGTTTATCCTCGCGAAACGCGACAAAAAGATCGCCGATGAAACAAATCGTGTCACTCAGGATCGCCCCCAGCCATCGCCCTGTGGCAATACCGTAGCCGATTCGCGAGCCGTCGACTCTCACGATGCGCGCGCCCACAGCCATTTTGCCAAGCGTCGCGCCATACGTACCGTTCAAAAAAATCTCGTAAACACACCGGATGCTTTGCGTGAGCAAAAAGAGAGGCGCCATTTGTTGGAAATAACCCAACATCTGTCGAAGGTGTTCCATCGCCTGCTCATAGGTGACGATTGGCTGCGAATCGGGCGGGAGGTCAGCCGGAATAGTCCAATGCGTTAAATGAGCGACCAGCGGCCATAACAGCGAAGCGATGATCGACAAAACAATTTCGTCAACAATGCGGGCGCCCGCTCGCGTCCAAAATCCCGCCGGTCTCGCCGATGCTGCCGCTGCCAAACCGGCCGCCAGCACGATTTGCGTGAGGTCGGCGCGAATTTCTGGAACTTGCGCAGCCGGAGACCATAGTCCGGTGTCACTTCGCCAAATGGGAGTTGCGCCGGCGACGCGCCCATCACGAATCCACGACTTCAATTCATTGATTGTCGCCGGGCCGTATTCGCGTCCATCTCCTCCAATAATTTTATACTGAGTCTCCAAAGCAGGCGGTGATTAAACCGTGAATGGTGCAAAAAACAATGTTTTTACTTGGGCAAGATATCGTGGAGAAATTGGCCGGTGTAACTTCCGGGAATGCGCGCGATTTCCTCAGGTGTGCCTTCACCGACGATGCGACCACCGTCTTCGCCCGCGTCCGGTCCCAAATCAATCACCCAATCCGCCGACTTAATCACTTCAAGATTGTGTTCGACGACAACGACCGAGTGGCCGGCATCGACCAATCGTTGGAAAACCTTCAACAACACACGGACATCTTCAAAATGCAGGCCGGTCGTCGGTTCATCGAACAAAAACAAAATCGGTTTGGCTTCTTTATTCGCGCCTTCCACTTCCGCCAAATGGCTGACGAGTTTCAACCGTTGACTCTCGCCGCCCGACAACGTCGTGACCGGTTGGCCGAGCCGAAGATAACCGAGGCCTGTTTCCTGCAGCAGTTTTAACCCGCCGACAGCGCGCATCGCGTGAACTGAATCCGGAAACGTCGTCAAAAACTCGACCACTTCATCAACCGTCGCCTCGAGCACATCGCCGATGCTCCATTCTCGCGACGAACCCGGCTGTTGGATTTTCACTTCCAAAATATGCGGGCGATACCGACGGCCATTGCAGTCGGGACACTTAATGAACACGTCGCTCAGGAATTGCATTTCAATTTTCTCAAAACCCGCGCCGCGACAGCGTTCGCACTGACCCTGCGCAGAATTGAAACTGAACGCGCTTGCATTGAGGCCGCGCTGCTTCGCCATTTCGCTTTGGGCAAACAACGCTCGAATGTCTTCGAACGCGCCGATGTAAACCGCCGGTGTGGAACGCGGGGTTCGCGCCAGAGGAGATTGATCCACCATGATCGCGTCGCTGATCTCTGCTCCTCCGGTGATGGAACGGCAGGTCCCAGACGCCCCATCCTCGT
>JAICXV010000288.1 GCA_025934545.1 Verrucomicrobiia bacterium | reverse complement strand
GTGTGCAACAATTGGGCAAAAACCCTAAAGGAGACTTGAAGTTCGCCTGAGGACGACGAAGGAAATGAGATCGGACGACAAGTTTTACCGCGCGAAATTTTCCGAATTAAAACTTGCCGTCGCGCGATTCGAAATGCGTCGGCTTGTTCAGTGTCTCGCCGCCGAGAACGATCCAATCGGCCACCCACTCGATCAATTCTTGCGTGCTGACAACCGGTTCGCCGAACAATTCAAAAGATCGGCTGGCGTTGTTAAGCAGCGCGGTTTCGGATTCGCGACCGGCGAAGACAGGCTGCTTGCCCAACCGCACCCCCATTTGTTCGGCGACTTCGCGCACGCTCAACAGCTCCGGCCCCGTCACATTGATGACGAACGGTGTTCCGATGGGCCTATTGTCCAATTCGCCGAAACATTGCAAGGCCATCGCGCTGGCGTCGCCCTGCCAAATCGTGTTGAACCAGCCCATCGTTAAATCAATGGTTTCACCGGCAAAAAGCTTTTGCGCAAGATCGACGAGCACGCCGTAGCGCAAATCGCATGCGTAATTCAGGCGAATGATCGCGACGGGCGTCTGGTTTTTCTTGCAGTGATATTCGAAAACCCGCTCGCGCCCGAGACAGCTCATCGCATATTCGCCGGTCGGATTCAGCGGATCAGTTTCGACGGATTGGCGCAGTTTAGTCGCCGGAACAAGCCCATAGACATTGCCGGTCGAGAACGCGACGATTTTGCTCGCGACAAATTTCCGGCAAACCAAAGCCGGCTGAACCGTGTTCATCATCCACGTCAACGGCTCGTTTCCCGATGAACCAAACTTCATGCCCGCCATGAAAACGATGTTTGGAATGTCCGGAAGTTTTTCGAGCGCCTCCGCGTTGAGCAGGTCACAGGCGATGGTTTCGATGCCGTATTTTTCGAGCTCCTCTCGTTGTCCATCGGCGCTGAATCGTGACACGCCGATAACTCGGCGTTTAATCCCCGCATCATCGGAGCCGCGTTTGGCCATGCGCACCAGTGACGGTCCCATTTTTCCCCCGACGCCCAGCACCATGATGTCACCTTTCAATCGTGCCATAGCCCGGACCACGCCGGGCGACGGTTCGCTCAAACCATCTTCGACTTGTTGAAGGCTGTGAAAGGGCAGTCGCATCGAAAGCTATTTTTGGTTCTGCAACTTCCACATGACCTCAGCGTAGCGTTTGCCAAATTCACGTTGCGACGCCGCGTCGAAATGCAACTCGTCCCCTTTGTCTTTGAGCCCTTCGGCCGAGGCACAGCCGGTGTGCGGGACTTTGTTCGGAATATCGTTGAGCGCGGCGTTGACAATTTTCGTCAACGGCACCGGTTTGTTTTTCGTGCGTGACAGTAAAAAATGACCTAATTCGCCACAAACAAACGGAGCGTCCGGCGCGCCGAGATCCGAACGCAAATCAGAAATCATTTTGGCAAGACGAGTTTCGTAGGTGTTCGCTTTCTCGTCCGTTCCAGTATCCGACTCGCCTTGATGCCACAGAATGCCCGCGAGCGTTCCGTCCTTCATCGCTTGCTTTGCTTCGCGAACAGCATTTTCGTAAAGATCGCCGCCTTTCACCCATCGACTCAACGGCGTGCCTCCGACGGCTGTTGGCACGAGTCCGATGGTTACGTTTGGATCTTTTTCTGCCATTGCTTTGCCAAAAGCCACGCCGGGTCCGACACCGTGAGTTTTATTTGCGTCACGTGTAATCGGTTCGATAGCTGGAACCCACGTTCCGTTGGTTCGAAACATTAACACACGCGGGTGAGCAGTCTTGTCTTCCTTTTCCACCACGCCACGTCCGGCCATGTTCGATTGGCCCATCAAAAGGTAGATTTGAAGTTTGGTGGCAGGCTTTGCCGGCTCCGCTGCGTCTACGAATGCGCAAACGACGAATATAAATACCGTGCATATCACACCTAAGTTCATGGAATAAAATATTCCGAAATCATTCGCGATTGTCACGAACCGTCCTGAGCCCCGCCGCATTTCCTTTGATTACGATTGACTGGAATTTGAAAGCTGTTTATTCGAAATGAAAACCTAACAGGGTGTCTCCTGGGTTCAAATTGATTCAGAGACCGCCCGTAAAAAAGCCTATGTCCATAATTCGAACTGTTAGCCGTATCACGTTACGCTGTGTTGTCGCCGGCGTCGTTCTTTCTGCTGGAATTCAAACGTTCGCCGCCGTCGGCGATGGCCATTGGGACCGTCAGTTTGCTATGCCCGGTGCGGAATCGGGAAACATCGCCGTGCGTATTTTCAACAACATTGTCTACTCCGGCGGCACAAGCATTGCCGCGGGACTGATCACCAGCAACACGCCGGTCAACATTTTTGACGGCACGAATTGGTCGATGATTGGTGATTTGATCTCGAGCTCTGGTGGCTTCGCCGCAGTCGAAGACGTCGCCGTTTATCGCGGTGAGCTTTATGTTGGCGGGCTTTTTATTCGCGCCAATGACACGCCCGCCGTCGGTCTTGCGAAATGGAATGGAACGGATTGGTCGGCGGTGAACGGGTTCAACGGCGCCGTTATTTGTATGACCAGCGACGGCACCAATCTTTACGTCGGCGGAACTTTCACCAATCTCGGCGGTGTTTTCGCCACCAACGTCGCGAAGTGGGATGGCACGAATTGGTCGGACATGGGTGGAGGTTTGGGACCGTATTCGGGTGGTGCGAGCTTTGCCGTAAATACTCTCGTTTGGCAAAACGGACTTTTGTATGCGGCCGGTTCATTCACGAATAGCGGCAGTGGTCCGCTTAGTAATCTTGCCGTGTGGAATGGTTCGGCGTGGGCTTCCATCGGTGGCGGCGTCAACGGTACCGTTGGCGGAATAGCATTTCTCGGCAACGATATTTATGTCGGCGGCCAATTCACCACTGCAGGCGGTTCTGTCTCCGCGCAAAATATTGCGAAATGGAATGGAGCGACGTGGTCGCCGTTGGGCAGTGGCGTGAAGGGCGCCTCCGGTGGCAAGCCCATCAACGACGTCGCCGTTCTCGGCTCCAATGTTTACATCACGGGGAACGTGACTAATTCGGGAGGTGTCACGACGCTGCGTGCGGCCAAATGGGACGGCGTTTCATGGTCGTCGATTGGCGTGTTGAACGGGTCTGGCACGCACATCACGTCCAATGCCGGGTCATTATATTTTAGCGGCACATTTAATTTGGCGGGCGGCGTTCTCGCAAATCACATTGCTCGATTCGACGGCGCGAATTGGTATCCACTGGCCGGCCAGTACACCAACGGCACCCAATTTTTTGTGGAGGCGCTCTGCACCGGAAGCGACGGTGTTTATGCCGGTGGTTTTTTCACAGCCATAGGGTCGCTGACCAACACCGAAATCGCCCGATTCGATGGAACAAGTTGGAACGCGCTCGATACGGGAATCAGCGGCGCGTACAACAACAACACGATCGGCGTCCGCGCGATTTCACCTTTCGGCACTGGCGTTGTGGTTGGTGGACAGTTCGCAAATGCAGGCGGATTTGTTGCGAACAATGTCGCTATCTGGAATGGAGGCTGGTCCACTCTCGATTATGGAGTGAACAATTCGGTATTCGCCGTGGCCGCGTCGGGTTCGGATATATATGTTGGCGGGAATTTCACCAATGCTAATTATTCGCCGTTCGAAAGTCTTGTTTGCAATAACATCGCGAAATGGAATTCCA
Source organism: Verrucomicrobiia bacterium (assembly GCA_025934545.1). GTDB lineage: Bacteria > Verrucomicrobiota > Verrucomicrobiia > Limisphaerales > Palsa-1400 > JAICXV01. Next base: position 1,015 of record JAICXV010000288.1, on the reverse strand, counting down.
CTGCGAGTTGGACTCCGCTCGGTTTGGGAGTCAATGGCACCGTCTCCGCCATCGCTCCCACTGCTTCCGGCGTTTACGTCGGTGGTTCATTTACTACCGCCAGCACGATCAACCACTCCGTCACGGTCAACCGCATTGCTTTTTGGGACGGCGACTGGCACGCGCTGGGGACCGGCATGTCCTCGGGCAGCGTGAGCGCATTATTTGTCGATGGTAATGACCTCTATGCCGGCGGTTCGTTCACGAATGCGAGCGGAGTCATCGCGCGCGGTATCGCCAAGTGGAATGGTTCGTGGTCTGCCCTTGGCACAGGATTTATCGGCTCAAGCACCGCAACGATTTCTGCGATCGCGAAAATGGGCGCTAACATTTACGCGGCGGGGTTGTTTACCAATGCCGGTGGCGTCGCAACGCGTGTTGTTGCCCGTTGGGATGGAACGCAGTGGTCTGCCTTGGGAAGCGGCGCAGCAAATGATGAAAGTTTCGGCGTCGGTCGCGCGTTCTCGATGACTGTTGACGGCAATAATCTTTACGTCGGCGGCGTGTTCGAAACGGCTGGCAACTATATTGACGCTGGTTATCTCTGTCGTTGGAACGATCAAATCGACTTCACGCCGCCTGCGATGCTTCAAATAACAAAAGCATCGGCGGCGCAACCGGGCGCGTTCACTTTTCGCGCTAATGCGCTTACCGCCGCGCGAGTCACCTACGGAATCGAATCAACGACCGATTTTCAAACATGGTCGCCAATTCTGACAACAGACGTTGCGCATCTGGATGTGACGAATTCGACTTCCGCTCCAGCGCGATTCTTTCGACTGAAAGAAACGCCATAACCCGTGCCCTAATCGGTTGATTACTTTGTGCGTCGATGCACTTTTTGTATTGATGCCTGGTCCGTTGCCTTAATGAGGATTTCGTCAACGCACATATGCGCGGGTCGGCTCGCGACCCAGACCATCGCTTCAGCGATGTCTTCGGCGTGCAAGGGTTCGGTGCCGACGTAAGGCTTCTT
>JAICXV010000466.1 GCA_025934545.1 Verrucomicrobiia bacterium | reverse complement strand
GAGGAGTGAATTCAAATCGGTGGGATTGGCCAGTTTCACTTTGAAAAACCAGCCCTGGCCGTACGGGTCGTTGTTGACCAAGTCGGGATTGGCACTGACCGCGCTGTTGGCTTCGATGATTTCTCCGCTCACTGGCGCGTAAATATCGCTGGCCGTTTTAACGGATTCCACCACGGCGCAGGCTTCGCCGGCTTTGACTTTGCGGCCAATTTGCGGGACTTCCGCGAACACGACATCGGTCAGCTCGGATTGGGCGTGGTCGCTGATGCCGACGGTGGCGGTGTCGCCCTGGACGCGGACCCATTCGTGGCTTTTGGCAAATTTCAAATCACCCGGGACATTGCTCATATATATATTGGCAAGATTGCTACTGATGTGGGCGGTTGTAAAGTGCATCGCAGCGGTTTAGAGAGCGATTAGCGCGCTTTCTTTCGAATCCGCGTTTCGATGTCAGACGGAGCGGCGAAAATAAATGCCCTGCCCGATTTGCGTTTCTCCAGCAAACCCATGTTGGCGAGAGTCAACAAGTCGGAACGTGCCGTGGCGTAAGTGACGGCCTGTCTATTTTGATGCCCGGCGATGCTGTAAATGAACCCAGGGTGTCTGATCGCATGAGAAATGATTTCCTGCTGACGGTGATTTAGTTCGGGGCGATTCTGCAGTGCGCTCAAACATGAGCGGGTTTCAGACGATTTGCGGGAGACGTAATCGTGCAATTCCTGGAGGGCCTTTTTAATAACCTCCGCTTGTTGAATGATGAAATAGGTGAGGTCGTTATCGTCGGTTTCCGTGTGCAGAAACGCCGTGCCGTATTGCGCCGGCGCTTTCCGAAGAAAGTGTGAAATGGAAATGTATTCAAACAGCCAGTATCCGGAATGAAGCATTTGCCAATAAAACAGCGCCCGGGCTGTGCGTCCATTGCCGTCAACGAATGGGTGATCGTAGGCCAGCCAAAAGTGCAGCATGATACCACGAATGACGGGATGGATGAAATAATCCGGTGCTTTTGCATTCGCGAAGTCACACATTTTTTGGACACGATCAGGTAACTCGTGAGCTGGCGGCGGATTGTGGAAGACCGTGCCTTGTATGTCTGAAACATTGATGTTCTCGTTATCGTGTCGAAATCGGCCCGCGCCGTCATGCACGTCAAGGGCGTTGACCGAAATTTCCTTATGAATCTGGAGCACTATGTCCGGCGTGAGTGGTTGATCTTTCAACTCCAGGATGCGTCGCATGGTGGCGTAGTTGTTGACGATCATTCGCTCGCTTCGATCACGAGGCTTCCTTCCTTCAGCAAGCATCTTTTTCGCAACATCGCGAGTGGTCGCTGCGCCCTCCAGCTGGCTGGACGTAATCGCTTCCTCCATCAAGGAGCGAACGAGGTAACGGTCCCGCTGCTCTGGATTTGTAATTTGTTCAGGAATTTGAACCAATGTCCCAGAGCCTCGATCGATTTGGTGGAGGAGATCAGAAACTTGATCCGTTAAGCCGAATTGAAACGGCTTACCTTTAGTGTCGTATAGTTCGACGTACCGATGTGAGCTTTTCCGACGCAATTTGAGGCCGAGCCACCATTCTTCCAAATCGAGATCTTCCGGCGGTTGACGGAATCGCAATTCATCCCAATGAAGATAGCGCCCTTTCCATTCAGAAGTCGGAACGAACGCGAGAATGTGCACGAGCTCGTCGGCTTTTAATCCTTTAGTAAGGTGCTCAAACTTGGGTGGTCGTTCCGGCAACCGCATAGCGAACTATTAACGAACTATTAATTTAATAGCAATTAATAGTTCATTAATAGTTCCTTAATCACGCTATTCCTTGTGGTGAATTCATGTCTTACCCCTACGGGCAGCCCGATCGAGGAAGGGTATCATTGTTCTGTCTATCACGCTACATGCGCCGATGGCCCGTTGCAGGGCGGACGGCCGCCGGCGTGCAACGCAAGCGCCAAGGCCCAGAAACGGTCGGCGTGGCCGTTCGCGCCGCGGTCGGCGGTGAAACGAATGTTGCCGCTCGAGGTGATTTCTTTTTTGATGGCGCGCAGGTCGGCCCGAATCTTCGCGTCGTGCGGAATACGGATTCGTTTGGAGTCAAAGGCGGCGCGCACCGGATAGGCCAGTTCTTCTTTCACGGCGCTGGTGAAGTTGATGCCTTCGACTTTGTATTGACCGAACCGGTATCGGGCGCGTTCGGCGAACTGGCGGCCGAGACCGGTTTGGTCAATGCAACAGCGTTTGACTTGCGGCATCTTGAGCAATTCGTAGAGCGCACTCTCCTGCGCTTCGAATGTTTCGCTTTGCATCGTTTCAATGGCGCGCGTGTAAAAAACGTCGCCGAGTTTTTCGAGAATCCAAATGACGGTCAGGTCGTGTTCGCGACCGATGTCGACGCCGACATAATGTTCTCGTGCTCGTCCGTCTTTCTCGACCTCGATTTTAAATTCCGAGGACGAAGGCAACGACGCTGAGGATTCTTCGCAGGACGCGATCAAATCGTAGGACAAAAACGCCGAACAATTATCCGCCGGCACGCACATGTATTCCTGCATGAACGTTTCTTCGTCGGCGCAACCGGCGCGGATGAAATTGAAATAATCGGCTTCGTCCATTTGCTGGCGGGCGTCGTCGGGCGGGAGTTTGCTCTGCAATTTGTGAAGAAAGCCCTGGTCGAGCGCGTCCTGCAACGTGACTTTGTGGAAGCTAAAACCTTTTGGGTTGCCACCGTGCAGAATCTCGTTAATGAGCGTGTTCAGATAATTGTCCGTGCCGCGCGGGGTGGAAAAAATTTCCAGTCGCCCGCCCCAGGTGATGCCGGGATAGGCAATCGAATAAAGGCGGCGCGGATCGGGGTGAATGGCGAATTCGTCGAGGATGCGATCGCCGCGCTTGCCGGCCTGGGCATCGACGTTCGACGACAGCGAATAGACGCGCACACCGTTGAAAAACTCCAGCGCGTAAGCGCTGCTTTGGCGGGGGTCGTAAACTTCGCTGCGAAGATCTTTCGCGCCGATGCTCAGAAAATTGGCGAAGCGCTGGCAGTCTTCTAAAAAAAGTTTGGCCTGTAATTCGTCGCGGCTGGAAATCCAGACGTCGCCGCTCGCGCCGCGCGCGGATTTGCGCCGGACGATGCTGTAACCGGTCGCCCAGGTCCAGCCGATCTGGCGCGCTTTAAGAGCGAGCTTGAGACGCGAGTTGTCCTCGGCCCATTTGAGTTGGTAGGGCAACAGAAGATGGCGCGTGGCCGGGCTGATCTTTGCTTTGCCGTGGAATGGTTTGTTCATGGTGATTTGAGTTGCGGAGCGCGGACTTCAGTCCGCTTCAGTTCGAACGCTCACCAATCCTGGGAGAAAATCTCGCGTGACCGGTAAGGACGACGTTGAAGCGGGCTAAAGTCCGCGCGCCGATTTATAGTTGAGCCATCGCCTCTTCCATTTCGCGGAGGGCTTCGGGTGAAAGTCCGCGTTCGGTTTTGCCGGCGGCCAACGTTTCCTGCAGTTTGCGTTT
>JAICXV010000425.1 GCA_025934545.1 Verrucomicrobiia bacterium | reverse complement strand
GTCAACGAAGCCGTCGGCATGACGTTCGGCAAAGCGCTCCGCGCCTTCCTCCGCCAGGACCCTGACGTGATCATGCTGGGAGAAATGCGCGATCTGGAAACTTCGCAAATTGCGATTCAGGCGTCGCTCACCGGTCACCTCGTCTTGAGCACGCTGCATACGAACGACGCTCCCGGTGCGGTCACGCGTTTGATCGATATGGGCGTCGAACCGTTTTTGATTTCGTCCACGCTGATGGCCGTGCTCGCCCAACGTCTTGTTCGCACCATTTGCAAAAATTGCCGCACGCCGTTCGAGCCGACGGAGAACCAGCTTTCGTTGCTCAACCTGTCGCCGCACGATATCGGCGACAAGATGTTCTATTACGGACGCGGTTGTTCGACGTGCCACGACAGCGGTTACAAAGGACGAAAAGGTATTTTCGAATTGTTGCAAATCAGCGAAGCGATTCGTTTGCTCATTAACGAGCGCGCGCCAACGGTTGTTTTGCGGCAAAAAGCGGTTGAGCTCGGCATGGTGACGTTGCGCGAGGACGGTTTGCGCGGGATTTTTGACGGCGATACAACGATTGAAGAAGTGGTGAAGTACACGTAAAATGCCGGCCTGCCAGTAGGCAGACCAGAAAGGCAATATGCCCAGATTCTCATATGTAGCGATGGACTCGCGAGGGAAGGAAACCAAAGGGACCCTCGAAGTCGCGACCCAAAATGAGGCCATCGGCCGCATTAAAGAAATGGGCTTTTTCCCGACGAAAGTCACCGAAGACAAGGGCGGCGGCCCCGGGGGCGCTGCTGCCAAGAAGGCGCCCGCCAAAGGCAAGGGCAAAGGGATGAACTTGAACCTCAACATCCGTATTCCCGGCCTGAGCGGTCGCGTGAAGACGAAGGTGTTGACGGTGTTTACTCGTCAGTTGGCGACGCTCGTCCAGGCTGGTCTTCCCCTGCTCCGCGGTTTGCGCGTATTGGAAAAACAGGAACGCAACGTTAACCTCAAAAAAATTATCGGCGAACTGGCCGTTTCCATCGAAGGCGGCAGCACGTTCTCGGAAGCGCTCGCGCAACATCCAAAAGTTTTCAATCGCCTTTACGTCAACATGGTCAAAGCCGGCGAACTGGGCGGCGTGCTCGAAGTCGTGCTCAAGCGCTTGTCCGAGTTCATGGAAAAAGCGCAAAAAATCAAAGGCAAGGTCATCGCGGCGATGTTTTATCCGTGCGCGGTCATGGTCGTCGCAGTCGCCATCATGGGCGTGTTGATGGTGTTCGTTATTCCGAAGTTTAAGGAAATCTTCGAAGGCACACTCGGCAACGGGCGCGCCCTGCCCGGCTTTACGCAATTCGTGCTGGGTATCTCCGAAATGGTTCAGCACCACATCGTGCGAACACTGATTATCGCCATCGCACTTGTGATCGTGTTCAACATGTTCATTCGCACGAAATTCGGCCGCAAACTGTTCGACCGTTTCAAACTGAATATGCCAGTGCTGGGACCGGTCATCAGCAAGGTCGCCATTTCCCGCTTTACGCGGACCCTTGGCACACTCGTCAGTTCTGGCGTGCCGATTTTGCAGGCGTTGACCATCGTTAAAGAAACGTCTGGCAACGTCATCGTCGGCCAGGCCGTCGCATCAGTGCACGAGAGCGTCAAAGAAGGTGAAACCATCACCGCGCCGCTTGAGGCGTCGAACATTTTCCCGCCCATGGTCATCAGCATGGTGGACGTCGGTGAACAAACCGGCGCGCTGCCTGAAATGTTGATGAAAATCGCCGACAATTACGATGAAGAGGTCGACAATGCTGTCGCCGCTATGACGTCGTTGCTCGAACCGATCATGATCGTATTCCTGGCCGTAATTGTCGGCAGCATCGTTATCGCGATGTTCCTGCCGCTGATCGACCTGATGGAAAACGTCGGTGAAGATTCGAAAGACCAATCGAAGGCCAAAGAATAACAAACCGGTCTCATTTCCGACCCTCTCCTCGTAAAGGGGAGAGGGCCGAGGTCTGCCCGCCAACGCTCCCTTGAGCTTTCAACTCGGTTTTCCTGATTGTTGCGTTGACTTTCCGGGTCTAATCGGTGGAATCTTGGCTGGCTTCCTCGAAAGTGCCTATGGCAACCAACTTCAAGTATTGGGCGTTCATCAGTTATAGCCATCAAGACAATCGTAAGGACCGAAACCTTTGGGGTGATTGGCTTCATGATGCTGTCGAAAATTTCAAAGTTCCGCCCGAACTTGTTGGAAAACCCGCACGTTACGGCGAACTCGTTCCCGAGCGATTGTATCCAGCATTTCAAGATGAGAAGGAGTTGCCGACAAACGCGGACCTGAGTGTCGCCATTAAGGAAGCTCTGGAACAATCACATTATCTCGTCGTCATTTGCTCGCCTCGCTCGGCAAAATCGATTTACGTCAACCAAGAGGTCCTGCAGTTCAAGCAGCTCGGTCGCTCCAACCGTATTCTGGCGATCCTGATCGATGGCGAACCCAACGCAAGCGATCCAGCCAAAGGTTTTGACCCAGCTCTGGAATGTTTCTGTGAAGCGCTGCGACATCCGCTAGACGCGAACAACAACCTCGATCTCTCACAACGCGCGGAACCGATTGCTGCCGACGTGAGGGTGGCTGGGAAAGAATCGTCGCTGCGCGATAAGTCGCACCAACCCGTGTTGGAGCGCGAAAAACTGCGGATCATGGCGGGATTGCTTGGGGTTGGTTTTGACGACCTCGTTCATCGCGACAGGGAACGGCAACTGCGCGAGGAACGAACGCGGGCAAAACGGTTGCGACGATTAGTCGCCGGCTTTGCCACGTTGGCGATTGCTGCGGTTGTTGGCGGCGTTCTCGCATTATCGCAGAAAAGAGAAGCGGACAATCAACGCCTGCAGGCTGAAGCGCGAAAAGTCGAAGCCATCGAGACTTTGGCCCGGTCGGACTTTTTGCAGGCTCTGCGTCTCGATGAACAGGGCAAAGATGCCGAAGCTTTGATTTATCTGGCCCGCAGCCTGCGCGTTCAACCGCATAACAATCCGGCAGCGTCGATGGCCTTCAGCCTGCTCGCCTTTCGGTCCTGGTCGAGTTTGGAAATGATGTTTGCCAGCCGCGGTCTGTCCTTTCTGCCAACAAATACGCTGGCCGATGCGCAAATCGTAACCGGAGGTGAAGACGGCCATACCAGAACATGGGATGCTCGAACAGGACGCCCGTTGCAATCGCCGCGGCCCGGTGTGGTCGATCGGTTCGCCGCGTTCAGTCCGGATGGTTCCCGAATTGTCACCGTGGCGCTTGATACCCGAGTGTGGGATGTGCGAACGGGGAACGCTACCGTTTTGGACGGTGCGACCGTCGGAGTGCGCTTCGCAAGTTTTAGTCCGGACGGATCAAAGATTGTAACGGCATCCGAAGATCACACCGCGAAAATCTGGGATGCAACGGACGGCAAACTGCTTTCTGCTCGTCCGATGACCCATCGTAGTTGCGTGTACTCTGCCCGGTTCAGCCCCGACGGCCAGCGCATCGTCACGGCTTCTTTTGACAAGACGGCCCGCGTTTGGGATGCGAACACGGGCCTGCCAATCACACCGCCTTTGACCAATAAAGATGCTGTGCATTGCGCCGTTTTTAGTCCTGATGGCTCCAACGTCCTGACCGCTTCCTACGATGGCAACGCGCGGATATGGAACGCCCAGACTGGAGAACTGCTCCATGTTTTACCGCATGGCGGTGGACCACTTT
>JAICXV010000015.1 GCA_025934545.1 Verrucomicrobiia bacterium | reverse complement strand
CCGGATGCATTCGGATAGCGGTTTGGTTTTTGTCCAATTCAGAAATCCAAACAGTGCGGAAATAAAAGTTACGGCGGCGGTCAGTCCGGTGGTGCCCTTTATCGTGAGCGACGGCGCGGTCCGCAACACCAATGCGTACGCCTGGATTTGGTTCGGCAAAGGCTGGCAATGGAATGCGGCCAACACGACGTTGAGCATCAAATTGCTTCCCGGTGAAGCAGGTTATTTGGCGGTTGCTGCCCAGCCGATGGCCCAGCCTGTGCGCATTCCTGACCTCGGCGGGGCTTACGATGAGCAACGTTACAGTTGCGAGCGCACCTGGAACGGAGAGCTGGCGAATGGCATGTCGCTGAACGTCCCGGAACCGGTCGTTAATAACGCGTGGCGTTCGGAGATCATCGGCAACTACATGATTCTGCGCGGCGACCAAATGAACTACAGCGCGCAAAATTATTACGAGCGCCTCTACGAAGCCGAATGCGCCGACACGGTCCATGCGCTGATGCAATTTGGATACGCGTCTGATGTGCCGCGCATGATCGAACCGTTGCTGCAATATTCGCGCACGAACGGAAATTACAGCCTGAAATTCCATCAAGCCGCCTATAAATTGCAGATGTTGGCGGATTATTATTGGCTGACGCGCGATGCGAATTTCATTCGCAACAGCAAAAATTTTTGGCAACGGGAAGTCGATCTGCTCAGCACCAATCGCGAACCGCGCACAGGTATTCTTCCCCAAGAGCAGTATGCCGGTGATATTTTCGACAGAGTTTATTCGCTGAATTCCAACGCCAATGGCTGGCGCGGCCTGCGCGACATTGCTGCTGTTCTCATGGACATGGGTGATCGCGAGGAAGCTCAACATATTGCGGCAACGGCGCGTCAGTTTCGCAAAGCCATTCTTACCGCAGTCGACAAAAGCATCAACCACGACACCGTGCCGCCGTTCGTTCCGCTGTCACTTTACGGAACGGAAGCGCCTTATGATCCGATCACGGCGACGAAGATGGGCAGTTATTGGAATTTGATGGCGCCTTACATTTTGGCATCGGGCGTTTTTGGGCCGGGAGACGAACGCGAAACGTGGCTGCTTAAATATGTGGAACAACACGGCGGCGTGGCCATGGGCATGACGCGATTCGACCAACACTCCGGTTTGTTCGCGAATGAAAACGGCGTGGATGACCTTTACAGCCTGCGCTACGTCGAGACGCTGCTCAAACGGGACGATGTCGATCGGGTGCTCACGAGTTTTTACGGAAAGCTTGCGCAAGGTTTGACGCGCGACACGTTCATCGGCGGCGAAGGTAGCAGCCTGAAGGCGCTCGATTCATTCGGACGCCCGATGTATCTGCCACCCAACAGCACCGGCAACGCGTTTTTTCTGACGACGCTTCGCGGGTTACTCATACAAGAGCTGGATTTGAACGACGACGGCAAACCGGAAATCTTGCGCCTGATGTTTGCCACGCCGCGTCGCTGGCTCGCGGATGGTCAGGAAATTAAATTCGAACGCGCGCCGACGGCGTTCGGGCCGGTGTCGGTCAGGCTTTATTCGAAACTGAGTTCCGGTCAGGTCATCGCCGACGTGACGCCTCCGCACCGCAATCAACCAACGCAAACATTACTGCGCATCCGGTTGCCGGAAGACTGGGTGATACGAAGCGCTGATGTGGAAGGGCAGAATGTGCCATTCGATAATCGCGGCACGATGGACATCAGCCAATTCAAAGACCGGTTTACGTTGCGCTGCACGGTCGTGCAGGTGCAGTAGGGGAGTGAGCCGGGCCGACGTTGGGGATACTTTTGGCTATAGGAGCTTCCTTTACGCGGCGGTCGGGTCGCCATCCTATGGACAATCAGGTAAAGCAATGAGCAGATTAAACGATGTTCTGCAGGGCTTTTTCGACACTACTCATGGTCATGAGTGTCTATTTCTCACCGAAGGCTCAGGCCCAGACATGGACTCAGATACCATTTCAAGGCAGTAACTTTCAAGCTGTCGCCTGTTCTGCCGATGGTACGAAGGTTGTTGTTGTCGAGATTTTCAGGCCTACGATTGCGCCGACAAACGAAGGCCCGGTTTGGATTTCCACTGACAGCGGTGCTACGTGGAATACTTCGAGCCTCGATATCCCCTCCACTAATGCTTGGGGGCCAGCTGCGATGTCGGCCGATGGAAGTAAGATATTTATTGGAACAGGAGGCATAGGCGCTGGGAGGCTGGGAACAATTCACGGTTCGTACGACGGGGGGGTTACTTGGACCGCCACAACAGCTCCATTCGCTCGTTGGGTGTCTATAGCATGCTCTGCGGATGGCGAAACTATAATTGCCACGGCTCCAAACAATGGACCAGGCATTTCGTACATCTCGCATAACGCTGGAATATCGTGGACTTCGAATACCCTTACCGCGAATGTCGTACAGGGATGTTGTACTGCTAACGGTGCAGTCCTTGTAGCTGCGACACCATCCTCGTTGTACATTTCCACAAACACGGGAACGTCATGGCAACAATGCAACGTGCCAACCGAAACTTATCAGGGACTTTGTACGACTTGGGATGGCCGAAAAATCTTCGCCATGCCGAAATTGTCTGATCGAACGCAGATTTCTTCGGATTTTGGAAATACGTGGGTGACAGAAACGAATTTACCGCTGGGGTACTCTTGGGTGTCTGCCGCCTGTTCTTCCGATGGCGCGAAAGTGGTTGGTGCCGGAGCTATAAGCGATGGTGGACCGCTGGGGCAACAAGGTATAATATTTACCTCCTCGGACTCGGGCCATACGTGGACCTCCAACAATATTACAACTAATATTATAATACGTGAGGTGACATGCTGTGCTGATGCGGGCAATATGTTTGTTGCGGGACGGCAAGGAGTTTGGGCTTTCCAGACTAACGCCCCCCCGACGTTGGAAGCGTCGCAAGGCGACGCATCAGTATCGCTAAGGTGGGTGATACCTTCTCAGCCTACCACACTTCAGTTTAAGATGGATTTGGTTCAACCTAACTGGGGATCTATTGATGCGATTCCAGTTACAAACTGGTCCGCGTTGCAAGTAACCGCAACCGTTCCGGTCACCAATAGCCGAGAATTCTTTCGCCTCTCAAGTCCGTAGCGTGACGCAACGGCTGCCGAATTGCGAGGGCAGGGGACTAGCGCTTATTGCGGTCGTTATCGTTGCCGCGGGTGTCGAGTTCGTCTTTGAACCAGGCGAGCAGGACGGGGCCGAAGCAAATGGCGACTCCGAGGGGCACAATCCAAATTCCCCACAGCGAATAATCAGTTGTCAGTGTCATATCTTCAAAAATTTGGTGCCAGAGGCAGGAATTGAACCTGCGACCAACCCCGACACTACGTGTCGGGGCTGCTCTACCTCGCGAGCCAAGCCAATACTCGCGCCGGGTTCTTCCACTTTTTTAATGTCCTCTCCTGAGCACGTGCTTCCTCGAGAGTGGCAAAATCACGACTGCCAATCAAGCTCCACGGTGCATCTTTGGCAGTTGTAGCTGTGTGACCGCGCGCATGCTGTTCCAATCGACGCGTCAAGTCGGGCGTTGATCCGTAATACAATCGCCCGCTACGAGACTTTAATACGTAAACAACCGCCATCGAAAATTGGTGCCAGAGGCAGGAATTGAACCTGCGACCAAGGGCTTATGAGTCCCCTGCTCTACCTCTGAGCTACTCTGGCCTGGCTGCGACTGGACGGCGCCGGTCACAGCAACTTTGCCCAACATTGCAAATTCCCCGACGGCAATCAAGCCCGTCTCGCAATTTTTGACAAGTTCAGGTTGCGAATGTCCATGGCGAGCGCATAATGGCGGCGTCCCAACGGTTACAACCAAAGTAAATCGAGTATAGCGCCGTTGCGACGTCATGCGCTCCCCAGACAAAGCTTCTGGAACTTTTTCGCGCCAGAAATGGCTGCGCGATATTGCCGCTGGTATTTGCCTGGCTCTCCTCGCCACTTTGCTGCGGCTCGCTTTGGATCCGTGGCTGGGAAAAAATTATCCGTTTGCGTTTGCGTTTTTTGCCACCGTCGTGGCCGCGTTCTGGCGAGGCGCTTTGGGCGGAATTGTTTCGACTGTGGCCGGATTGACTCTGGCGAGTTGGTTGATCGCCGAGCCGCGTGGCGCTTTGGCAATCGGCAGTTTCCTGGATTCGCAAAAACTCCTTTTGTCGATCGTCGGGTCCACCGTCATTTCGATCATGGGCGAATTTACGGTGCGAACGCGACGTCGCAATGAGGAGGCGCAACGGAAGTTGGCCTGTTACGCGGATGAATTGGAAAAAACGGTGGAGGCGCGGACGGCCAAACTGCGCGAGACGGTCAACGAACTGGAGGGTTTTTCTTATAGCATTACGCATGACTTGCGCGCGCCGCTGCGGGCGATGCAGGGGTTCGCGGAGTTTTTGCGCGAGGATTATGAACAGGTCCTCGACGAAAAGGGCATCGACTATTTGCGCCGGCTGAACCTGGCCGCAAATCGGATGGACAAGCTGATTTGCGATATGCTGGTTTACAGCCGCGCGTTGCGCGCCGACCTCAAGCTCGAACCGGTGGATGTCGACAAGTTGGTGCGTGGAATGATCGAGACGTATCCGAATTTGCACGAGCCGACGGCCACGGTGCGCATCGACGGCCAATTGCCAAAGGTAATCGCGAATGAGGCGGCGATGACGCAATGTTTTTCGAATCTTTTGGATAACGCGGTGAAGTTCGTCGCCCCCGGAGTGAAGCCGGTCGTCGTCATCAGTGCGGAGAAGCGTGACGAAAAAATCCGGTTTTGGGTTTCCGACAATGGCATCGGCATTGATGAAAAATATCTGGAGGTGGTGTTTGGAATGTTCGAACGATTGAGCAAGGAATACGGCGGGACGGGCATCGGATTGCCTTTGGTGCGCAAGGCGGCAGAGCGGATGGGAGGCGCGGTCGGTGTGGATTCGGTTATCGGCAAGGGCAGCCGGTTTTGGCTGGAATTCCACGCGGCGTAACCGCACAACTGGGCTCGACATGAATTCGGCGTCGCCAACTTTAGAGGTGCTTTTTACTCCCGCGGATTTTTCCATATTGCCGCAACGGGATTTGTCGCAGGCGTTTTGTGTGGTGTTCGATGTATTGCGCGCAACCACGAGCATGGTCACGGCGCTGGCGAACGGAGCGAAATCCATTTTGCCGGTTTCAGAAATTCCACAGGCATTGTTGCTGGCGCGGGCCAATCCGGGGGCATTATTGGCCGGCGAACGCGATGGGCTGCGCATCCGCGCGGCGCAGACGGGCGGCGTCGATTTTGATTTTGGAAATTCGCCACGCGAATTCACGGCCGAGCGCGTGCGCGGCAAAACGATTGTGATGACAACCACTAACGGCACCCGTGCCTTACAATCGTGCAAACATGCCAGCCGCGTTTTTGCGTGTTCATTTTTGAACTTGAAGGCGACGGTGGCGGCGGTCCAGGCCAGTGCTGCGCAACAGTTGATCGTCATTTGCGCCGGCACGTTCGAAGAGGCGGCTTATGAAGACACTCTCGCGGCTGGGGCTTTGTGTGACTCGGTTTGGACGATGTTCGGAGCAGGCGCGACCGATGCGGCGCATGTTGCGCGTGAGATTTATCTCGATGGCCAGGGGGACCTACTGAAGGCGTTTCAACATTCGCGCAACGCGCGGCGGTTGCTGGGTAGGAGCGAGCTCAGTGCCGATGTGCCATTTTGCGCGCAGCGCGATACGGTTGATCTAGTGGCGGAGTTGAAGAAAGGCGCGGTTCAACGCGTCTAAATTGAGGTTTCGGCTTTACAGAATTGGCTTAGGTTGGCAACGTCAGTTTGAGAGGGACGAGTTGTCCGATTCCCGGGACTACACACGTCGCGCAACTCGTCCCCCGCAAGTTAGTTTCGGGGGAACCAAACCCAGCCAACTATGCCAGAACTTAAAGGTAATCTATTAGTCGCCCAATCCGGCGGACCGACCGCGGTCATCAACGCCAGCGTTGCCGGCGTTGTCCAGGAAGCCAAAAAATATCCGGCCATTCAGGAAATTTACGGCGGCCTCAACGGCATCCTCGGCGTGCTCAAAGAACAAATGATCGATTTGCGCGCCGAAAAAATTGAGACCATTCAAGCGCTCAAACATACGCCGGCGGCGGCGCTCGGCACGTGCCGTTATAAAATTGATTTCAAGAAAAAGCCTGAGCAAGCCGCCAAGGACATGGAGCGGCTGTTCGAATTGTTCAAGGCGCATAACATCCGCTATTTCTTTTACATCGGCGGCAACGACTCGCAAGACACCGCCCACAAGCTCCATCTCGAATCGAAAAAACGCGGTCACGACATGCGCATCATTGGCGTGCCCAAGACGATTGATAACGATTTGCCGCACACCGATCATTGCCCCGGCTTCGGTTCGGTCGCGAAATATAATGCGTGCACAGTCATGGAAGTGGCGACGGACGTCAGCAGCATGGCCACCGATGACGGCGCGTGTTGCATTATTGAAGTGATGGGACGCGGCGCAGGTTGGATTGCGGCCAGCTCGATTTTGGCAAAGCGCAAGCCCAACGACGCGCCGCATATTGTGTTGCTGCCGGAAATTGCGTTCGATGAAGAGAAGTTTTTGGCCAAGGTTCGCGAGACGGTCGAACGTTTGCGTTATTGCATCGTCATCGTCGGCGAAGGTTTGCGCAAACCGGATGGGACGGAATTCAGCGCGGACAAGTCGCGCCTCGATGCGTTCGGTCACCCTGTGCTTTCCGGCGCGGGTGAATTGCTCGAAGAATTGATCCACGGCAAGCTCGGGACCAAGACGCGTTCGGTGAAGCTTGGTTATGCGCAACGTTGCGCCGAACATTTCGCCAGCGAAACGGATTCGCAGGAAGCCGCTGCCTGCGGCGCTGCTGCAGTTCGCGCCGCCGTCGAAGGAAACAGCGGGTTCATGGTGAAGATTGTTCGCGTCAGCGCGCAACCTTACAAATGGACGACTGGCCTGCAGCCGCTCGGCGATATTGCCAATGTCGAACATCTCATTCCGCGCGATTGGATTAGCGAAGACGGATTTTTGCCGAATGAAAAATTCGTCGAATACGCCCGGCCTTTGCTCGAAGGCGAAGTGAAGGTGCCGATGGAAAACGGATTGCCGGTTTTCGCGGTGCTCGACAAGAAGCGCATTGAGCGCAAGCTGCAGCGTCGCGGGTAAATTTATTTCAAAAGTTTGCAAACCGCTTGCCAAGCGCGCTCGCGTACGGCTTACTTTGCGCTCGGTAAATCATGACGCCTGAACTCCTCGCCAAAGCAAAGTCGCTCGGTTTTTCTGACCGCCAAATTGCGCATTTGACCAAGAGCACCGAAGACCAGGTGCGGGCGACGCGCAAGAAACTCGGGCTGGTGCCGAGCTATCGTTTGGTCGACACCTGCGCCGCCGAGTTCGAAGCCTATACGCCTTACTATTATTCCACTTACGACCGCGGGGACGACGAGATTCAGCAATCGACCAAAAAGAAGGTCATGATTCTTGGTGGCGGCCCGAACCGAATCGGGCAAGGGATTGAGTTCGACTATTGTTGCGTCCATGCGGCGTTTGCGCTGAAGGAAGACGGGTTCGAAACGTTGATGGTTAATTCCAATCCCGAAACGGTTTCGACCGATTACGATACCAGCGATAAATTATTTTTCGAACCGCTCACGCTTGAAGATGTCCTGCACATTTACGAGCGCGAGAAATGCTGGGGCGCGATCGCGCAGTTCGGTGGGCAGACGCCTCTGAACCTGGCGCTCGGGTTGCAAAAGAACGGCGTTAACATAATCGGCACTTCGCCGCAAAGCATCGAAATCGCGGAAGACCGGAAGCTGTTTGCGGCGATGTTGAACAAGCTGAACATTCCGCAGCCGCCCAATGGTCTGGCGACGAACGAAGCGGAAGCGATCGAAGCGGCGCACAAACTTGGTTATCCAGTTTTGGTGCGGCCCTCATTTGTTCTCGGTGGGCGCGCGATGCAGATTGTTTTTTCGGATGCTGAATTGCATCACTACATGCGATTCGCGGTTGAAGCGTCGCCGGAACGCCCGGTGCTCGTGGATAAATTTTTGGAGGACGCGACGGAAGTTGACGTTGATTGCATTTCTGACGCTGGACATTTTTCAGATCCGAAGCAAGGCACCGTTATTATGGCAGGTGTCCTGGAGCATATTGAATATGCCGGTGTGCATTCTGGCGATGCTGCAATGGTTCTTCCGCCGCATACGCTTTCCAAAAAAGTGCTCGAAACGATTCGCGAATACACCCACGCCATGGCCCGCGAATTGCGCGTCGTCGGTTTGATGAACGTCCAATACGCGGTCAAAGGCGACACGGTTTACGTTCTCGAAGTGAACCCGCGCGCGTCGCGAACTGTCCCGTTCGTCAGCAAAGCGATTGGTTATCCGCTGGCCAAACTCGCCGCCAAAGTTATGGCTGGCAAAAAGCTGACGGAACTTGGGTTCACGAAAGAAATTTGGCCGAAATATTGGACCGTTAAAGAATCCGTGTTTCCGTTTAACCGCTTTCATGGCCAGGACATTTTGCTTTCACCCGAAATGCGTTCCACCGGCGAAGTGATGGGGCTCGATGCCGACCTCGGCATCGCTTACGCCAAATCACAAATGGCCGCGAACGCGCCGTTGCCCTTGAGTGGACGCGTCTTTATCAGCGTGAGCGACGCGCACAAAAAACAAGTGGCGAGCGTGGCAAAGCAATATGTCGATCTCGGTTTCGAAATTGTCTCCACCGCTGGGACCGCGAAGATTCTCGAAGATGCCGGCATCAAAGTCGCGCGGGTCAATAAACTTTCCGAAGGCCGTCCCAACACGCTCGACTTGCTGAAGAACAAACAAATTCAATTGGTGATCAACACACCCGCCGGCCAGGCCCCACGTTCGGACGAAGTCCGTATCCGCACAACCGCCGTCTACACAGGCACGCCGATCATGACGACCCTAAGCGGCGCTCGCGCTGCGGCTCTCGGCATTGCAGCGTTGAAGAAGAACGGCTATGCGGTGAAGACTTTGCAGGAGTACCACTGAATTCAACTTGGTTTCATGGTAGCCAAGGACTAAAGTATTCCAATGACAGCAATTGGCCACAAGATAGAGCAAGAACTGAAAAGCTTGCCCATCGAAGACATGCTGCTCATTCACGAACATCTGCTGGCCTCGATCGAACAGCGTGAAGCTGATCTCCCTGATGATTACCGCCGCGAGATCGAGCGACGTATTACAGAAATCGATTCTGGAACAGAAAAGGGTGTCGATGCGTTTGAGGCTCTCAAGAAGATGTAAATGGGCACGGGTGTCAAACCGGTTCGTCTACATCGTGAGGCTCAAACAGAGCTGCAACAATCAATCGATTATTATCGGCAACGCGGAGGTTCTCGCCTTTCCGATAGATTCAAACAACGGATCAAAGAGGGTTTCGAAACCATCGCCCAAAACCCTGAACGCTTTCGACCGGACGCGAAAACACCTGACATTCACTGGTATCGTGTTGAACAATTTCCATTCTCAATTCTTTACACGATCCGCTCCACTAGCATTTGGGTCGTTGCGATCCCGCACGGCAGTCGTCGCCCCGGTTACTGGAGCGATCGATTGAAATAAAAACTGGTGCCGGACCCTTATTTGGAAGAACGCGCTGCGAAGACGACTGGTAAAGGCATCACAGATTTTCTCGCAAAGAGCCCGACATCGAACCCACCGGATTCGGATCGTCTGCCCACCAAAAAGTGACGCGTGATAATTAATCGACGTTTAAAAGTTTAAAATAAAAACGGCGGTCTTTCGACCGCCGTTTTCGTTTCTAAACTTTTCTTCCGAATTAGCCCTGGGCTTTGTCCCACTCGAGGCACTTCGCGATGACGAAATCGACTTCGTTCTCGGTCAGTTCGGGGAACATCGGGAGCGACACGCAGCTTGCCGCGTTCTTTTCCGCGTTCGTGAGCGAGCCGCAGATGCGCGCGCCTTTGCCCCACGGATAACCAGCTTGCTGATGGATCGCGATGGAGTAATGCGTCTTGGCATCGACAGCGGCGTCGTTGAGGAATTTGACAAACGCATCGCGCTTCTTCGGGTCGATCGTTTCGACAACGTAAAGATGGAACACATGTCGATAGCCGGGTGCTTCGTAGGGCAGCGTGAAATTCTTCGCGCCTTTCAAACCAGCGGTGTAACGCGCGGCGAGCTTGCGGCGGTTGTCGTTCCACTTGTCGATGTGCTTGAGCTTGGCGCTCAAAACACCGGCATGGATGTCGTCCAAACGGCTGTTGAAACCGAAGCTGTGCACGTTACGAGCGTTCGAACCGTGGTTGCGCAACTTGCGAACCTTCGTGTCGACATCGGCATTGTTCGTGACGAGCGCGCCGCCGTCGCCGAAGGTGCCGAGGTTCTTTTGGATGATGAAACTGGTCGCAGTCGCGTCGCTCAATTCGCCGATCTTGAAACCGTCGCCAGCAGCGCCGATGGCCTGGGCGTTATCTTCGATGACTAGCAGCTTATGTTTGTCGGCGATCTTGCGGATGGCCTTCATGTCGGCGCATTGGCCGTAAAGATGGACAGGAATGATGGCTTTGGTCTTCGGCGTGATCGCCGCTTCGATCTTGGCCGGGTCAATGCACTTGGTCTTCGGATCGCAATCGACCAAAACAGCCGTCGCTCCGGCGATCCAGATCGCTTCAGCGGTGGCAAAGAAAGTGTTGGCATTGGTGATACATTCGTCACCAGCGCTGATGCCGAAAGCCATCAATGCGAGCCAGATCGCGTCGGTGCCGTTGCCGAGGCCGATGGCGTATTTGGTGCCGCTGTAAGTCGCGAATTCGCCTTCGAACCGCTTAAGCATGGGCCCGAGGACATACGCGCCGCTTTGGATGACCTCATTGATGTTCGCATCAATTTGGGCCTTGACGTTGTTGTATTGCCGTTGATGACCGTAAAAATCGACTTTCATGGGCGGCAAACGTAATCTCTGCGGGGAT
>JAICXV010000625.1 GCA_025934545.1 Verrucomicrobiia bacterium | reverse complement strand
GGACGGCTGAAACCGCTATCGATGTCCCAGCCGAAACCGCGACGAGATGGAATGTTGGCGGGAGTTTGGACGCTGGTCATCATTTTGACGGTTTCGGGTTTCATGATGCGCACGCCATCGAGTTCGCCGAGGTTCAGGAGCATGTGGCAATAACGCGCCATGTCGGCGGCGGTGGTGAATAAACCGGCGTGACCGGCCACACCGCCCATGAAACGAGCGGTTGGATCGTGAACGACACCGCGAAGAACGACGCCATCGATTATTTCGGTCGGCGCAATGCGTGGAATTTTTTCTTTTGGCGGCAGGAAGCCGGTGTCGACCATTTTGAGCGGTCGATAGATTTCTTTCGCGCAAAATTCATTGAGCGGCATCCCGCTGACGCGCGCGACGATTTCGCCGGCGAGGAACAGATTGATATCGCTGTAGACAAATTTCTCGCCGACTGGATTTTTCATCGGAATCTGCGCCGCGAGCTGGATGGCTTTTTCGGTGCCATGCCATTTTGTTTTGGTGGAGACATCGGGAGGCAGGCCAGAGGTGTGAGTGAGCAGGTTGCTGACGGTAATTTTTGCTTTATCGCCCGAGGCGCCGAATTCCGGGATGTAAGTGTGAACCGGTTCGTCGAGCTTCACCTGGCCGCGCTCGACGAGAATCATGATAGCCGGAGTGCCGGCGACGACTTTGGTGACGGAAGCGGCGTCGAAGATGGTGTCTTTGGTCATTTCTTCTTCAGCGGGAACGAGCGCGCGATTGCCGTAAGCTTTATAGTAAACGCTGCCGCCGTGATCTACCCAAACGACTGCGCCGGGCAGCTTGCCTTCGTCGATGGCTTTGTCGATGGCGGTATCAATAGCCTGAAGTTTGGTGCGATCGAGTTTGCGTTCGGCATGCAGAGATGGAAGGAGAGCGAGCAAAATGCACAACGGCAGAAGGAGTGGCGATTTCATCGGTCGGATGCTACGGGCAAAAACGTTGGAATAGGAAATCTTTTTTCTGGAGCGGTTTTTGGGTGTGTGGGTGAGTTGTGGCAATACGCTTGTCGATGCAGGGCAACAAGGGTTTGCGCGTGTTTTATACTGTAATTTACTTGAAAAAGCGCGGAAAAATCGTGGTTTTGAAATTGTGTAAGTGATGGTGGTGAAATGGTTGCGTTTAAAAAACGACGTTTTGCGAGGGGCGGTGGGGTGGGCCTCAAATGTGGCGAAATGTGGCGACTTCCGGCGAAATGTTACGAAATCCTGCGAAATGTCGCGGCCTACGCGAATGCGCGGAATAATAGCCGATAGGCGATGGGCAATAGCCGAAAATGGCAGCCGACGGCCAATAGTAGAAAATGAAGGCGCAAGTTTCATGCGGTCGGTTCCGGTGTTCCGATGGACGGGATTGTCCGTCGGGCCCGTTGTGAAACGAGCGTTGGAATTATGACAGAAAGTAACTACTTGTCAAGTGGTGTAGACCGGCGTGGTATTTCAGATTTCAGATTTCAGATTCAGATTTCAAAATGTTTGGCTGGCGGGACTTGTTTGCTCGAGAGGGCGCGGCAACCTTAAAGCCGTGTCGGCGCTGCGCTTTGCCACCGCAGTCCATAATTGATTGACGGTTGGCTCAGTTGGTTTCGGCGATGGATTTGAGGGAGGTTAGGCCTCGTTCGAAATCTTTGCCGGCCATGTCTTCGCAATTCGCAAAGAGGGAGAAGATCTTGAAACCGAAGTTGGTTTTGCCGGTCATGGTCCAGGCGACGTTGGTTTGAGGACCCATTGGTTGGAAGACGAATTCGGACAGGTTGGTCGCGGCGAAGGGGCGGAGGAATTCGAGGCGCATACGGATGAAGGTAGATGGCTGGCTTTCGGTGATGGTCATTTTACCGGCGCCGATCTTTTTGTTGCCTTCCCAACTCATCGATGCGCCCGTGCCGGCGGGTGGGCCGTCGAAGGTGTGTTTGGCGTTTGGGTCAAGTTTTTCCCAGGGCGACCAGGCGGCCCATTTGTGGAGGTCGTTGACGTTGGGGAAGATTTTTTCGGCTGGCGCGGATATTTTTGCAGAGCGTGCCAGCACGAATTGATCGGGCATTCCGGCGATGATGACGATGAAGAGGATCGCGATGATGATAAGGGCAAAAATGACGGCGAGCATAGGTGGTTCCTTTTAGTTGCGGATTACAAAATGGAATATGGAAAATGGAATATGGAAAATATTTTTAGTTAAGCAGGTTGGCGAATTTGGCGCGGGCGTTCCATAGGAGGAACAGGCCGCAGACAACGACGATGATGATCAATGGATTGCCGTAGTTCGCGCCGCCGCCCATGATGAATTGGGTTGAGGCCAATATGTTCACGATGATGGGACCGAGAATGAGGAGGCCGATGTTGCGCAGTCGCGGGATCATGACGAGGATGCCGCCGATCAGTTCGAAAACTTTGACCAAAGTCATGTAGCCGGTCGGATTCATAGCTGTCATAAAATGGAAGACCGGAGTGTGTTCATCGAATTTGGGAGTGGGCCCGATGTTAAAGAAGTACATCAGGCTGGCGGCGAGGAAACACAGGCCGAGCAGTATGCTGGCGATCAGCGGGACGCATTTTTTCATTGATGGAGGGAATAT
>JAICXV010000477.1 GCA_025934545.1 Verrucomicrobiia bacterium | reverse complement strand
GCAACCTCACCAGCTACGGTGCATTCATCGAGTTGGAAGAAGGTTTGGACGGCATGATCCACGTGTCCGATATTTCCTGGACGCGCAAAATCAACCATCCGTCGGAAGTCTTCAAGAAGGGTGATGATGTCGAAGCGGTCGTGCTGGAAGTCGATAAGGCGAACCAGCGTATTTCCGTTGGCATCAAACAGCTCAGCGAAGATCCGTGGAGCAACATCGACAAGTTTTACAAAGTCGGCGATCTCGTTTCCGGCAAGGTCAGCAAACTGGCCAGCTTCGGTGCGTTCGTTGGATTAGAACACGACATCGACGGCCTGGTGCACATCAGCCAGGTCAGCGAAGAGCGCATTGATAAGATCAAGAACGTGCTCAAGGTCGGCCAGGACGTGACGGCGCGCGTGATCAAGATTGATAAAGGCGAACGCCGTATCGGTCTGTCGATCAAGGCCGCTGAATATTCACCTGAACAACTCAAGGCTGAACAGGCGATCCTTGATTCGTTGAAGCCGGGCGAAGACCTCGTTGCATTGCAACATGCGTTCGACGCCGCTGACGAAGCGATCAAGAAAGACGGCGACAAAGATGGTTCTGAAAAAGAGCCAACCGAAAAAGAAACGAAGGAATAACCGGAACATCCGGTTCGCCTTCGTAGCCGCCGAGGTAACGAGGCGGAATTAAAATTCGAGTCCCCCGGAGCGGAAACGTTCCGGGGGATTTTTGTTTTGGGAACAGTGTTTATTCGTGCGTGCTTTTCCCGTTTGCCAAACAGGTGGTAAAGACCCTACCGTCACAAAGAATTTCTTATGGAAAAAGTTGTTATCATCGGGACCGGTTGCGCTGGTCTGACCGCTGCGGTTTACGCCGCGCGCTCCAATCTTTCGCCGCTCGTTATCACTGGCACCATGCCTGGCGGTTTGCTTACCACGACCAGCATCGTGGAAAATTATCCTGGCTTTCCGGAAGGCATCGATGGTTACCAACTCATGGTCAACATGCAGAAGCAGGCCGAGCGTTTTGGCGCGCGGGTGTTGACGTTGCGCACGGTTGAAAGTGTCGATTTGTCTAAGCGGCCGTTCACACTAACGGTCGACGGCGAAAAGGTTGAAGCGGAAACGCTGATCATCGCCACGGGCGCGGGGCATCGTCATTTGGGTTTGGAAAACGAGCATCTGCTGGAAAAGAAGGGCGTCACTTATTGTGCGACTTGCGACGGTGCGTGGCCGATGTTCCGCAATCAGCCGCTCGTTGTCGTTGGCGGCGGCGATTCGGCGTGCGAGGAAGCGCTTTATCTCACGCGGTTCGGTTCGACCATTCATCTGGTCCATCGCCGCGACTCGTTGCGCGCTTCGAAAATCATGGTCGAACGCGTCAAGCAACATACGAAGATCAAACCGATTTGGGACTCGGTGGTGACCGATATTCTCGATCCGAAAGCGGACAAGGTGACCGCGGTGAAATTGAAGAATCTCAAAACCGGCGAGGAATCGACGTTGCCTTGCGCCGGTGTTTTCGTGGCGATCGGTCACGTGCCGAATACGCAGTTGTTCAAAGGTGTCATCGATATGGACCACAACGGATACATCATTCGACACAAAGGTTCGCAGACGAATGTTCCCGGAGTTTTTGTCGCCGGCGATTGTTCGGACCATGTTTATCGGCAGGCGATCACTGCCGCGGGAATGGGTTGTGCGGCGGCAATCGATGCGGAGCGATATCTGGCCAGTCTGAACGAATAATCTTATGAAAAAACTGTCTCTTCTGGTCGCTGCTATTTTCGTCGCCATCTCGCTACAGGCGCAGAAGAACGCTTTACCGGAACCGAAGGTTAGCACGGTTGCGGCGTTGCAAGCGCAGATCAAAGCGCACATTGACCAAACGAAATTCGAGCATTGCATGTGGGGAGTGAAAGTGGTGTCGCTTGAGACCGGGAAAGTTTTGTTCGATCGCAATGGCGATAAGCTGATGAAGCCGGCGTCGAACGCAAAGATGTACACCGGTTCGCTGGCGTTGGACCGGCTCGGCGCCGATTTTCGCATTAAGACGTCTTTCTACGCGCAATCGAAACCTGAAGATGGCGTTGTTCGCGGTGATCTGATTGTTTACGGACGCGGCGATCCGTCGATGTCGTGGCGGTTCAACGACAAAGATTACAGCAAATCGTTGCAGCCGGTCGTCGACGCCTTTGTCGCGGCCGGCGTGAAACGTGTCGAAGGCAACTTGATCGGTGACGAAAGTTATTTTCATTGCGCGCCCTACGGCTCGGACTGGGCCTGGGACGATATCCAAAATTATTACGGCGCGCCCGTGTCGGCGCTGAATCTCGATGACAATGCGGTTGATCTCGTCTTCAAACCGGCGAGGGAAATTGGCCAACACGCCATCATCGAAATGAAGCCGGCGACGACTTATCTGAAAGTCATCAATCGCACAACGACGGTTGCAAAAGGTAAGAAAAGCAACGTGACAATTTATCGTCCGCTAGGCCAGAACGTCGTCTATTTCTGGGGTGATGTTGCGATTGGCAGCAACGTGACTGACGCTGTTTCCATCGACAATCCGGCGTTGTGGTTTGTGACGATGTTGAAGGAGCGCCTCGCCAAAGCAGGTATTGAAGTCACCGGCGGCGTTAGTTCAGTAAACTGGCTGGATCGCCAGGCTGAGCCAGTGGATTACTCGAAGATGGTTGAAGTCGTTTCGGTGCAATCGCGCTCGATGGCTGAAATTGTGAAAGGTTGCATGAAGCCTTCGCAAAACCAATATGCGCATCTGCTCCTTTTGCAGGCGGGTGTGCACAGTTCGTTTACAAATAAAAATCAATTTACCGATGACGCGGGTATTGCGGAGGAACGGAAGTTTATGGCCGAAATTGGACAAGAGCGCGGCACGGTTCTGCTCGAAGATGGTTCTGGTCTCGGACGCGGCGGGCTGGTGACGCCGAACGCGTCAGTCAAACTGCTCACGGCGATGAGCAAGCATCGTTGCGCGGAGCAATTCTATGATGCGCTCCCGATTGCTGGTGTCGACGGAACGCTGAAGAGCCGGTTTCGCGGCACGTTTGCCGAGAAAAATGTGCACGCAAAAACAGGAAGTCTTCGTTACGTGAACACGATCTCTGGTTACGTCACCGATCGCGGTGGGGAGAAGTTGGTGTTTTCGGTGATGCTGAACAATTACAGCCTGGGGCGAGATACGGGCAGAACTTCTGGGCGCGCGGAGTCGGATAAAGTTGTGCGGATGATCGCTGACTTTGCCGGGCGGTCAGACCGCTAGGCGGCCTGTTGGAGACGCGCGATGCGTTCTTCCAACGGAGGATGCGTCGCCAAGAGCATCATAAGCGCGTTGGTGCTGCCGGAGATTTTCAGAGCTTGAAACGCCGGTTGTTGTTGGCCGGCTTGATCAAGGCCGCGCTCGTGATAGGCCTCCAATGCACGCAAAGCAGAAATCATTT
>JAICXV010000003.1 GCA_025934545.1 Verrucomicrobiia bacterium | reverse complement strand
GAAAGTGCCCCGTTACAAAACCAAATGCGACTCTACCGCGCAACCCTAGTCCCAGCCACACCGTGAACACGCATAAACTAAACCAATCAGGTAAGGCGCAGCGTTCCGCACGCGCCCGTTTGTTGAGTAAACGTATCCTCGCCGGCGCAGCCGTCCTCGCGGCGCTGCCTCTCGCATCTCACGCCGACGACGCGTGTTGTGCTGATGATGCCCAAAGTTTGAATTCATTCAGCTTTTCGGCGCGCCTGGGTTTTAACATTTCGGCCCGGTTCAAAAATCCCGGCCAGATTTCTTTCAACAGCAATCGCACCACTCCGCACGGCGACAAATATAATTACGACGATGGCTACGTCTTGACCGATTCCAGCGGCAACGCCGGTGATATGACGTCGTATTGGGGTTACGACAACAGTTCTAAACAAATTTCTGGCAACACCATCCTGATGCACAAGACGACATCGGCTTCCGGCCTGTCTTCTCCGTGGATGGATGCCGATAATCCGTCACTTGGCGGCGAACTCGTTTATCGCCGTCAACTTGGCCTGCTATCCAAGTCGCACGACATCCGCTGGGGTCTCGAACTCGCCGGCAACTTTCTCAGCACCAGCGTCAACGATCATCGTTCTTACGCCGGTAACGTCACTCAGCGCACCGACGCCTATCCGTTTACTCCGGGAACGACGCCGCCCGAAGCCACCCCGGGCAGTCCGTTTCAAGGCTCCTTTGGCGGAGGAAATTTTTTGATCGGCGCTACGCCGCAAAGTTCGACATTTTCCTCCGCAGCAGCCGCTGTCACAGGCGTCAGGAAAATTGATGCGGATATCTGGGGCCTTCGCCTCGGCCCATATGTTGAATTTCCTCTCACGACAAATTTGAACTTGTCCCTCTCCGGCGGTTTTGCGGCCGGATTAGTGGATGTCGATGCGTCCTGGAATGAAAACGTCGTCGTTGGCGGAACGCAATTTCCGTTCGCGGGCCGCGGTCATGATGACGAATTCCGGATGGGTGGTTATCTCGCTGCCAATGCCGAATACAAATTTTCGCAGGACTGGAGCCTCGTCGGCGGCGTGCAATATCAAAGTCTCGCCAATTACGAAGGCACCATCGCCGGACGCAAAGTCGAGATGGATCTCCGCAACAACATCTTCGTCACGCTAGGCGTGAACTACCGGTTCTAAATTTCCTTCCAGCGAAAATCCGTTAAGTCCCTGCGGCTACTAACGCCCGCGGAATCGGCGGCGGTTTTATCACGATTGGCGCCCAAGCTTTCGTCGCTTCTTCACGCAAAGAGCGGTGCAGTTTGCGTCGCGACCAGACGATAAAGAACGCATCTTTTCCGAGGCTTAGCACGGTCGTTACGCCCACGCTGATCAACGGAAACCACATCGGAAATGAAGATTGGGCATTAGGGGCATTCTTATATTTGTAAAAAATCGGGAAAATATACAAGACGCTCAGGATGCCGGTGACAAAACTGATGCAGAACCACGGGATCGCCACAGTAAATAGGAGCGTCTTTAAAATTGCCATGCCCGAATCCTTCGACGTCATCCCCATCCACGCCCCAAACCAGCTCACCGCAATCACATTCGCCAAATACGTGACTGCCCCCGCCAGTGACGAAAGCGCCATGAACCACTCCGACCATCCGTTCACCATTGTGCCGGACCCGCCGACGGTCACGGTCGTCGTGTTCGTGCTCTGATTAACCGTCACTCCGTTGGTCGTCCTAGACTTTTGATTGTTTCGCGCAATTGCCTTTGCGTTCTGTGCGGCAGCCACGTTTGACGATGCCATCACATTTCGCATTTCCATGCGTTGCAGCACCGTTACTCCGACATCAAGTGTCGCAATCAACAACAGGGGCGCCAGAAACAGCCGCAAAAATGCGCGCCAATGGCCGCGAATAATATCCCGCTCGTGCAACGGCGTCGCCAAAAGCAATTCGATGAATCCCGTTCGTTTGCCTTCTACAAAAAATTTCGTGGCTTGCGATGCGACCCAGAAATAAATGAACAATTTTAACAACCCGCCCACGTTACCCCAGATCATTAACCCCATTGTCATCCAATCGCCTTTGCGGGACGTCCACGCCATCCAAAGCGCGAGCAACGCACCGACCAACGCAATCGCCCAAATCCACAAAGCCTGCCAACGCTCCCGGCAAATGATCCATTCAATCGGATTGCGCTCGATCAGTCGGCGGCGCAATGCCGACTGCCGCCGCGCGCTGCCGTACTTCCAAAACATTCCGAAACTGCCTTTCGCCTCTGCACGTGGACGATCCGATCCCTGCCAATTGCGCGGCAGCAAAATCGCCGCTGCCGCAAACATCGTCCACGCGATGCATTGGCAAACTACTAACCCGAGCCAGAAATCGGACTTCGGCGCGCCGGTAATTGCGAATAGATAAATAGGACTGGTCAGGCTGAACTGGGGCACTTTATCCCATGCCTGCTCTGCCAAAGGTCCGGCCCCCACGAACAACAACAATACCAAAAACGTCCACGCCAATGCTTTCTGTCCATCGCGATTGATCGACGAGATAAAAACCCCGGCAACGAGAGAACAAACGAGCGCGTTAACGAGCGCGATATTCGTCTGCCAAAACTGCAGCCCGCTTACACCGCCCATCAACAGCGCAATCGCCAGCACCGGGAAAATCGCCAGCAATCCATAAACTGCCCGCAACGAATGACTGAGCAATTTTCCTGCAACCACATCATACCCGCGCAAATCCGTCAGAAACAAAAAGCCGATTGTTCCTTCGCGCTTTTCGGCGCTCAAACAATCCGCTGTCAGGAATAATCCAGAAAACAACGCGACAAACAGGCTCATCCAACCGACTGCCTGGAAAATAACGCTGCCAAGGTCGGCGGTTTTCATCCCAGCGGTGCGAAAAAAAATCATCACCACCAACCCAACCACCACCGCCACAATTGCCGTCACGACGCGCACCCAAAACGTGCTCCGTTTCCGCGCCGCAACTCGCAGCTCTCGTTCAACTACAGGAAGGAAGGTCAACTCCCGCGAGGGTATTGATGCCGTCGGTGACAGTCAAGCAGGGCAGGGCGATCAATCAGCGTAAGTTGCGACACGCAAACAGTTGCACCCGCCGCATCACCCCCCGGTCCGCGTAGCGCACTTCATAAATTCCCAAATCCGTGACCGATTCAAACTGTTTCGTAAGTCCGTCCGGCAAAGGCCCAGACGTTGGCGGTGTATGTTCGAACAAATCCCCCTCCTTTTTCCACCATCGTTTCAGCCAATCTTTGCGCAACGGTTCCCGGTCGATTTCGCGAAAGAAAATCGCATTCTCACCAACTCGATTCGTATATGTCGGCCAGAAGTAAAACTGGTTCACGGGATGCCCGGTCAGATAAACATAAACCAACGGAGTATTCGTCACGCTCGCTTTGGCTTCCGGCAAATAGAACGTCACCTGCGACGTAAACCCGTAATGTTCTCCGATGATGAACGTCGGTTTGCCTTCACTTTCCAGTTTCTTTCGCGCGTCACCGACGATGGCCGCCATTTCTTTCCACCCATGCACACGATGCAACAGGTCGAACTTCGGCGGCAACGTTCGTCCAATCAATTTATCGATCAACTTCGTGTTGTGCGCGACGACGACGAAAAAGAAACCAACCACAATTGCGATCGTCAGCGCCGGCTTGGCAAACCGTCGGACCCGCTGCCAATTACTCTGCCAATAAATCACCATCAGCATGAACCACGGCAACACCGCCGGTGCGATCCAGTTTTCCAAAATCCGTGTGTGAAAGCTCAACAGGAAATACGTCACGACCACCGGTGCGCCCATACAGAACAGATAAACATTCAGCGGCCGGCGGTTTTGTTTTTTCCAAATCGCGACGGCCGCAACCACGGCTCCAATAAAATAAATCGGATTCAACAATCCGAACTCCGCCCCGAGAAATTGCTTCGTAAATTTCAATTGCGGCGCCCACTTATTATAGAGGTGCCCATCCGACGCCACATGATTCACCGTGATCCAACCGTGTTGTGCGTTCCAAATCACAATTGGCAACGAACACAATGCCACGATCAACACGGCCAGATACGGTCCTGCCGTTTTCAAATGTTTTCTCGTCGCCGGTAACAACGCAAAAACCAGCAGCCAGCTCAACAATTGAAACAAATTCGTATATTTGCTGAGCAACCCAAGCCCCATCCACACGCCGACTTTAATCCAATCGCGTCGCGTCCCATTTTCCTGCACCGCCCTCCACCCAACGATCAGTGCCAGCGTATAAAAAAAGACCGACAACGGATCGATCGTCATCAGAATCGATCCCAATCCCATCAGGGGCGTCGTGTTCGTGATCGCGATCAACAACACGCCGGCGCGCGCATCGATCGTTCGCGCCATAAACCGCAAAACAACCAGCGACAATAGTGCGCCGAAGATTGGCGAGAAAAAGCGAATGCCAAATTCATTGTCGCCCCAGATATGCGTCCCGAGCCACTGCGTGTAAGCGATCATCAGAGGCTTGCTGTAATAAGAAAGGGCAGGGTGCTTCGACCAAATCCATTGATACGCCTCGTCCTCGCTCAACTCCAATTTCCCCGACGCCAAAAACAAAAGTCGCGCCAGCAACAACAACCCAATCAGCACATACCCCAGCCGCAACCATTGCGCCTCGCGCACGGCAGGCTCGACGCGCTGTGCCGTCCGCTCTTCGAGTTGCACGCTCGGCGCTAGGAACGACGGCATCTTACTCCACCAAATCGGAAACCACCTCGGCCCAACTTTTTTCCAAATCGCATCCAGCGACCAAACAACTCCTAAGCCGTAGGCAGATCCGATTATAGCCCCCGCCAAAACATCGCTCGGATAATGCACGCCATTATATATGCGCGACAAACCCACCAACGTCGCAAACGGCAGCATGAACCAAATCGTTCGACGATAATAGATGAACAAAATCATCGTCGCCGAAAACCAATTCGCCGCATGCGCCGATGGAAAACTGTAACTCTCGCCAATTCCAACCCGTCGCATCACATCTTCCAAACCGAGAAATGGCCGTGGCCGCGCTACCGCGTGTTTAATTGTATTAACAATCAGCCCATCGCCGATGACCAACCCGAGCGCGAGCATGATCGCGCAAACTGGACCGCCACGTCCACCTTTCCAAACGAGCAAAATAAGCACGAGCGCGATAAGACTTCCCAACTGCGGCGGCGAACTGGCCAACGGCATCAACCAATCGAAAAACCGATTCGAAGTCGACGAGTTGACGAAGCGGAAAACGCTGACGTCAATTGAGTAGAGCCAATGCATCGCTTGGTTGAGTGCATCAGGACACTATCTAACTGCCCAACGCCTCAAAAGCGTTTTTTAACTGCTGCTGTTTGTTCTGCCAATCGACCAGACGATTCCTGTGTTCGTCGATGACCGCTGGCGGCGCTTTCAAAAACGCCGGGTTCTTCAGCTTTGCTTCGACCTTGTCGATTTCGCTCTGCACTTTTTCGATCTCTTTCGTCAGACGCGTTTTTTCCGCGGCGACATCGATCAAACCTTCGAGCGGCAAATACAAACTGCCGATGTCGCCGATGAAAACCGGCGTGCCTTTCGGCGGTTCATAATCGGCTTTGACGTCGAGCGTCTCGGCGTTCAGCAACAGCTTCATCACCGCGAGGTCGTGATTCGGCAAATCGTTTTGCGGCTTGAACACGAACGGCACGCGCTTGCTGGCCTGGATATTGGCTTGCTGACGCAAATTACGTCCGTTCACGATGAACGCATTTCGGTCCTCGACGTATTGGAGATAACAATCGTCCAACCCGTAAAAATCGCGGAAGTCGCCATCGAACGGTTTCGGCCAGTTCGCGAACATGATCGTCTTGCCTCCCTGACCGTCCGGCAATTCCGCGTTGAAACCCATGCCCTGCCAAAGTTCTTCCGTGATGAACGGCAGGAACGGATGGAACAAACGCAACGTGTTCGACAAAACAAAATCAATCACCGCCAGCGTGTTTTTCTTGCGCGGTTCATCCGTGCCGTTCAACGCTGGCTTCGTGCTCTCGATGTACCAATCGCAGAACTCGCTCCAAAAAAACCGATACAAAACCTGCGCCGCTTCGTTGAACTTATAATCGTTCAACGCCTGCGTCAGTTCGCGGATGGCCTGGTCCAGCTTGAGCAAGATCCATTTGTCGTCGTTGTTCAACAACTGCGGATCGATCTCACCTTCGACCTCGCCCGTGTGCATTTGCCGAAACCGGCACGCGTTCCAAAGTTTGTTACAAAAATTGCGTGCCAGTTCGACTTGCTGTTCATCGAACAACACGTCCTGCCCGAGCGGCGCTGAGCGCATCACGCCGAAGCGCAACGCATCCGCGCCATATTTGGCGATGAGATCGAGCGGGTCAGGCGAGTTGCCCAAACTCTTCGACATCTTGCGGCCCTGTTTGTCGCGGATGATGCCGGTGAAATACACGTTCTTGAACGGCATCTCGCCCATGTATTCGTAACCCGCCATGATCATGCGCGCGACCCAGAAGAAAATAATGTCGGGGCCGGTCACGAGGTCCGAGGTCGGATAAAACTTCTTCAACGTCGACGTCGTCTCCGGCCAACCCATCGTCGCAAACGGCCACAGCCACGAGCTGAACCACGTGTCCATCACGTCCGGGTCCTGCTTAAAACCTTGTTTTTCTAAATGCTTCGGTAGATCGGCAGAGATTGTGGCGACGTAGATGTCGTATTCGCCTTCGGTCTCTTTGACGATCGGATTCAACGGATCAACCTTTGGGTCAATCTCACAACCATCAACAACTCTAAATACTCTGGCGACCGAAACTTCATTTGTTTCTTTCTTCGCCATTTTTTCCCAAGCGCCTTCAACAAACTCGTCCCAACCCCAACGCAACAGCTCGTCAGTCCAGTTCTGTTCCGTGAGACGAACGCGTTTGTGCCACACCGGAATCCGGTGCCCCCACCAAAGCTGACGCGAAATGCACCAATCCTGGATCCCTTGCATCCAGTGCGCATAAACCTTCGACCAGCGCTCCGGATGAAACTTCATGCTGCCATCCGCCACGCATTTAGTTGACGGCTCGACGCTCGGGTATTTCAAATACCACTGTTCACTCATGAACGGTTCGATCGGCACGCCAGCGCGTTCGCTGAAGCCCACGTTATTTTCGTAAGGCTTCTCTTCCACCATTGCGCCAATTTCTTTCAACTTCTCCACCGCCACCTTGCGCGCTTCAAAACGATCGAGCCCACGTAAATCCGCGCCGGCCAAATCATTCATCGACGCGTCTGGATTCATGATGTTCACCAACTCCAGCTTGTGCCGCTGGCCAATCTCAAAGTCCGCCTTGTCATGCGCCGGCGTGACCTTCAAAACGCCCGTGCCAAATTCAAAATCAACATGCTTATCGCCGATGATCGGGATCAGCTTCTTCTCGCGCGCCAATTCGAGGGGCAGGGGACGGACGATATGTTTGCCGATCAAATGCGCGTAACGCTTATCGTTCGGATTCACCGCCACCGCCGTGTCGCCCGGAATTGTTTCAGGGCGCGTCGTCGCGATCGTCAGCCACGTGTTCGGCTCTTCGGCGACCTGCACCTTGAAGTGATACATGAACCCCTTTTGCGGTTTCATTTCCACCTCTTCATCCGACAACGCTGTCTGCGTCGCGGGACACCAATTCACGAGGCGCTTGCCGCGATAAATCATTCCTTTTTTGTAAAGGTCCACGAACACGCGCGTGACATCCTTCACGTATTCCGGGTCCATCGTGAACCGCTCGCGCGTCCAATCGCACGAACACCCGAGCTTCTTCAACTGATCGATGATGATGCCGCCGTGCTTTTCTTTCCACGTCCAGACGCGCTTCAAAAATTCTTCGCGACCGAGATCTTTCTTCGTTTTCTTTTCCTGCGCGCGCAACTGTTTCGAAACGACGCCTTCTGTCGCGATCCCCGCATGATCCGTCCCCGGCAACCAAAGCACTTCCTTCCCATCCATCCGCGCTTTGCGCGAAAGAATGTCCTGAATCGTGTTGTTGAGCACATGCCCCATGTGCAGCACGCCGGTCACGTTCGGCGGCGGAATTACGATGGAATACGCCGGTTTGGGCGACTGCGGGTTGGCGACGAAGCATTTCTGCTCCAGCCAAAACGCGTACCATTTCGATTCAACCGATTGCGGTTCGTAAGCTTTAGAAATCTCAGCCACAGTCCGTAAATATTACAGGGAAGCCCCGCGAGGACAACACCGGATGAATTCCCAAAGGTGGACCGTCGCGTCGCGCCGCGGGCCCTTTTGGATCACGGCGTTCGCTAAGCTATTCCGATGGAGCAGGGACCCAAACGACTACCGTCGCCGAATCATTGGTCCCCAGCGCATAACGAAAAAGAGGATCAACAGCACAGAGAGCGTCACCGCAAACGACCCGAAAAATAACTTTGTCTTCACCATGAATTTTCCTCAGTTCCTCGGCAGCAGCAGCATCATATTCGAGAAGCCTCGATTGGCCAAGACAGAAGTCCTGCTCGCACCTGGTTAGAGAACTGCGTGGGGCAAACTTGTTTTGTTTACAGGCAGGCAAAGCCTTGTTCGCATATTAAGATTATGTGAACGTCTGTCCTGAATTCATTGTTGGGCAATATCGTGAAGCACAAAATACGAGCGATCCTTTTTGATCTCGGCGGCGTGCTGATACGTCCGAGAAGCGACTATCTTCCTGATCCGCGACTTGATCGCTTTGAATCGCTAATTTGCACTCACCTCGATGAGGACACCGCGCGCGGCAAGGTCTTGTCAGAACTAGGCTTCGATCGCGAGGCTTTTGCCTCGGCGCTAGTTCGACTGGCGGGGAAATTTGAGCGCGACGAAATTTTATGGCGTGTGTTGGAATCGGCTCGGCCCTCGCTAAAAACGGCCATTTTGAACAATGGCTCAGCTGTCGCGCTTCCCGCGTTCGAGGATAAATTTCGAGTTTTATCCTCTGTCGACCTGTTTCTAAACTCTGCCGTCGAAGGGGTGGCGAAGCCTGACGCACGTTTTTTCCAACTAGCGTGCGAGCGACTTAACCTGCGTCCGGAAGATTGTCTGTTTATCGACGACATCGAAACGAACGTCCAAGCCGCGGCTCGGCTGGGAATGCAGACGATCCTGTGGAACGGCTCTTCCGGTGGATACAGCCAAATTGCAAAGGCAATTGGGGTTGCCGGATTTGAACCGGAGAAGTCGCTGCGCCGAATGCAGTGCTGACTTACACGCCAAACAACCGGTCGCCGGCGTCGCCGAGTCCGGGGAGGATGTAGCCTTTGTCATTCAACTTCTCATCCACCACAGCCGTAAAGATCGGCAGGTTCGGATAGAATTTGCGCACATGCCGAATCCCTTCGGGCGCGGCGATAAGATTGATAAAGCGCACGTGTTTAGCGCCAAGTTCGACGAGCAAGTTCATCGCGGCGACGATGCTGCCGCCAGTCGCCAGCATTGGATCGATCAGCACCACTTCAAAGTCCGTTAAATCCCGCGGCAAACTTTTGTGATAGAACATCGCGCGCTGCGTGGTTTCATCGCGCTTAAGCCCAATGAACCCGACGCGCGCATTGGGAACCAATTGCAGAATCGAATCGAGCATACCAAGTCCCGCGCGCAAAATGGGCACGAGCACGATCTCGCGTTCCAGTTGATAACCCTTCGCTTTGGCGAGCGGCGTTTGCACCGCTACGGGCCGCAACCCGAAAGAGCGGGTGGCCTCGTGCAACATGAGCGCGGACATCTCGCTCAAGCAGCGACGGAATTCCTGTGGCCGCGTCCGCTTATCGCGCAACCGCGTAAGATTGTGCTGCACCAACGGATGAGAGATGACAGTGACGCCTTTCATTATGAACACTGACAAACCGATTTGATTAATTGTTCGGACATTACTTTTGAAACGTTGGCGCGGATGAGACTGCGTTTTACACGTCGTCTAGTCAAACAGCTTTTCACCGACCGGATCTTTCAAGGTTGGGACGAGGCGTCGCCTGCGTCCTCTCTGTAAACGGGTTCGTCCACGGTATGGTTCAAAAATCAAAAAATTTGTGCGGGAAGTCGCCCGGCTGTTCAAGCCGCGCAAGATCATTCTTTTCGGTTCGTACGCCTATGGCAAACGCGTTCGGAAAGTCATCCGCCAGGCCTTCGGGCTTACTTCCACGTAACTTCTCGCTCGCGATTGTGGCAGAATCTAAAGCGCAGCTGATGGCGGACGCTCCTCCCCGGTTGTCAATTAACTTACCATTTGCTTTTTTGGCGCTTGCGCGGATAAATACAACTCATGACCACCAAAACCGCATGCAGGAGAAGTGTCATTGTCCTGGCAATGGTCGTTTCTCTGTCGACTATCGGCTTCAACCTTCACGCACAAATCGATTCGTACATCGATCTGGAGAATAACGCTTCGTGTGATAACAGTTATCTTCATGACAACGGCAACCTTTACCCTGTTATCCTCGAAGGCGGCTGCAGTCATCCGGGCGTGTCCAGCGAGCGCGCCAAGAATGGAATATATTCTCTAAAGTTCCATGCAGCAGCCGTTCCTTCCGATCCGAACCAGAATCAGAGGACTGAAATCATTGTAGATCATGTCCCGTGGCACACCGTTAAGTTTTGCGCTTTCAGTGTCTACATCCCTACGACGTTTACTGCGCCCTCCCATTGGGAATATATCGCTCAATGGCACACCGGTCAGAATAACGGACCACCGGTTTCGATGGCATTGGACGTTGGTAATTCCACGCCCACTTTGATTCTCCAGAACAGAACGACCGCCAACAGCGGGCAGGTCGACAACCAATGGGCCCAGGCACTAACCGCAGGCCAATGGCACGATATCGTCCTGAAAATAGAGGTTGCTTCCGGACCAAACGGCGTTCTTCGATGGTGGGTCGATGGTGTCGAGCGGATGAACTACTCTGGTCACGTTGGCCGGCCAGAAGATGATGCCGGTGGCATTCCCTGCCAGTTTAAGATCGGCGTCTACCGCGGCACCCAACCGGTCGACTCGATTCGATATTACGATAAAATTGCCCAGGGTGACAGCTACGCCGCCGTAGCCCCATAAGATGGTCGACTTCGAATCGGCATCAGTCCTCCACATCTACACATAGTTGACTAAACATTATCATTTTTCAGCTTCTAACCCCTCACATCTACGGCGAGCGAAATCGATAAAAGCGTGTCGGGTTACTCGTCAATTGCGGGTCGTTGAAGTTCGCGACACCGTCGCTGGTGGTGTTGGTTGAGATCGGCGTCCAAACCGGATTGTTGAGATTGGTGGTGGCTTCGACGACGACGGTTACGGAGGGCGGACCGGTCATCGTGAACGCGAACCCTGCGCCGTTCGCCGCGAAGGCAGCGCCGTCAATGTTCCATTGCCACACTGGCCGGCCGTCGAACGTCGATCCCCAGCCAGTGGCGCCGGCGGCATAATAGATACCGACCGAAGGTGCACCGGAGAAAACAAGCGAATCGTTGTTGGGAGTGGGCGCGTTTCCGAGGAAATAAACTTCCGTCAAGTTGACGCAGCCCTGAAACGCGCCGGAATCAAATGTAGGTGTCAGCAGGGAGGTCAAGGTCGCCGGGATGGTGATACGACGCAGACCTGTGCAATTCACAAACAAGCTACCTGGAAGGCTCTGGACCCCATTGACGAGCGTGACGTTTTGCAGATTGGTGCACGTTGCGAAGATTCCGCTGCCGAGATTGGTCGAGGTGGTCTGCAGAGTTACGGACGTCAATCCCACGCAACTGTCGAATGCAGAGTCGCCGATATTCGTGACGGTCGCGGGAATGACAACGTTGCTCAAGCCGAAGCAACCTACAAACGCGAAGTCCTGGATATCCAGGAGGTTTGACGGAAACGACACGCCGGGCAAACGGTTGTCCGCAAAAAACGCTGAGTTGGCAATGGTCGTGACGCTGTTGGGAATGACGACATTGGTCAGGTTGTCGCAGCTTCCAAACATGTTTGTAGAGATCGTAGCGAGGCTGTTCGGCAGGACAACGTTCGTTAACGAGTCGCAATTATAAAAGGCGTAGCTCCCGGCGGTCACGAGACTGGTCGAGATGCTAACGTTTTGCACGTTCGTGCAATTATTGAACGCGTTCGCGCCAATGTTCGTGACCGTATTGGCAATGACGATATTCGTGGCGCCCACGTTACGAAATGCGCTCGGCGCAACGACCGTGCTGCCCGGCGCGACGGTCAGACGCTGGACCGGACTGACGGGGAAAGCGGTAAAATAGTTGGTGATCGATCCTGGGACGGTCAGGTCGGTCAGGTTGGTGCAGCCGTCGAATGCGTTGGGACCGAATTGGGAAACGCTGGCCGGCAGGACCGCGTTGCTGAGAATTCTACAAAAGCTAAACGCATTCGCGCTTATGTTGGTCACGCCGTTCGGGACAGTGATCGTAGAGAGCTTCACGCAGTCGTCGAAAGTATATGGGGTGATGGACGTGAGATTGGTGGAGAGAATGACGTTCGTCGTGTTGATGTCCCCATCGAATGCCCCGGTGGTTCCGTCGGATTCCATGCTCAATACCGAGTTTGGGATGATGATGTTCGTCATCGACAAACAGCCTGAATAGGCGCCAACCGCGATGTTCGTCACCGTAGCGGGAATGGTGGTGATCAACGCAACGCAGTCGACAAACATGAAGGCCGGAATGCTGGTGATATTGGCCGGTAGCGTCACGGAGGCGAGCTGATGGCATTCTTCAAAGACGTTCGGGCCGAGGTTCGTCACACTGTCGGGAACGATCACGTTGGTGAGGCCGGCGAAGCCGAATGCGTTGTCCTGCATAGTGGTCACGCTATTGGGGATGCTCACCGTTTTGAGACTGGACTTGTTGAAAAATGCATTGGCTCCGACCGTGGTGACGGGAAAACCGTTGGTGCTTGCGGGAATGGTGAGGCTGGCAGGTGGTGCGCCGCTGTAACCGGTGATAGTAATCGCGCCATTGTTCGTGGTGAAGGTCAACTGCGCCGATGCCGGAGCAATGACGCTGAGCAGCAGGAGCAGGGTGATGAACGCTTTGCCGAAATGTTTTGAGAAGCGACCAGGACGTGGTTGTTTGGGATGATGAGGCATTCCGATGGTTGAATGGTGTTTGCGGCTGCAGGTATTTTCTGCCGGAGCGATGAATGATCGTCAAGGTGATTTGGCAGCCAGTCTTTTCTTTGCGGCTAACTTCTTATTAATAAAGCAACTTAACGCGCTGCTTCTACCGGTCGATTCGCTTCAAAATATTGCAATAAAATAGCGCAAGGTGACCGTTATCCCTGCAGCAGCCCACAAGATATGTAGAGCTGTGGTTCCTTGACTTTGCATTTAAGCGATTGGCGCACTCATCACAAAATTTTCGTCAGCCCTCGCATGTCGCCCACATCACCACCTGCCGCGCCGGCCCGTGCGATTGCTTCAAATTGTGGGAATGATTCACGCCGGTATAAAAGAGATGCCATTTGCCATCGCGCTTAACTAAGCGATTCGGTGCATACATGCCGTAACAATCCGGCGCGGGCGGTTCGCCGCGCGCGATCCATGCCTTGCGAAATGGTCGCTGCCAACGGACTCCATCCTCAGAGGAACACAACTCCAAATCCATCGTCTGCGCTCGACAACGGTAATGGCCCAGGATGCCTACGCGCTCGTGACCGGTGTGCATCACCGACAAATAATAAAACTGTTGGTCGTCGGGATCATTGCTGTCCGGTTCCACTGCGCGCTGCCGATTTTCAAAATGCAATCCGTCCTGCGACAGATACCGATCCACCACCCGAATCAAGCCCGGCGCGTTATCCTCCGCGACATAGCGCGGTGAATCCTTGCCAACTCGAAGCAACGCGACGGAATACATTTCAAAACTGCCGTCCGGCATCTGGTAAACGGTCGTGGCATCGTTGGAAATTTGGTGCGATTCGGCCGCCGGTTCACCAGCCATCAATTCGCGGCTGCGCTGTTTATGAGCGATCATGCCGTCGGGAGACGCGACGCCCCACGCCGCGCGATCGCTCGGGTGATACAACACTGCCTTCAAAGGATCGCGCACGCGATAGCGCCGGCCATCGTCGCTCTCGGCTGCGAGATAACGAACGATCCGCGGCCCGTGCACCCAGAAATACAAGCGATGCCTTCCGTCCGGCAACAGGATGTGCGTGGCCTGCACCGGCCGCCAGCCTGCGGGCAAATTGCCGATTGAATATTCCGAATCCTTCGGCTCGTCGGGCGACAATTCCGCCCGCACTTTTCGCATTTGCTCACCCGGAGTTCCTTCATCGTAGGCCAGGGCGAAATTCCCATCCTCGTTGTTGACTGAATACCAAATCCTCCAGCGACCACCGGGCAACGGCTCGACCGGACTCGTGAAATTCTGAATACTCTTTCCTTCCCAAGGTTCCGTCGCTTCCAACAAAATCCCGTGCTTCGTCCACTTTCCATTCGCAATCACTTCCGCGTCACGCTTTGGCTTCGACGTCATACAGCCGGCCATAGCCGCTGCGGTCGCCGTCAAAACCGACTGTCGCAAAAACTCGCGTCGATGGATCATTGGCGCACGATACCATCCACATCCACGCTGAAAACTGTTAAATCAAAACGTCGTTGTGGATGTCGACGCATTGGAAAACGCGGTGGTTTGTAAGAGGCTGCCTCGATTTCCACCTTCCCTTCGGCACAAGGTCCGACCATCGTCCACCCGTGATCAGCCAGGTCTCAGATACGGCGCTTTGGGTCGCCGCCATTCGCGCGCACGAAACGGCGCGGCCGGACGCTGTCTTTCACGATCACCTCGCTGCCAAACTTGCCGGCGATAAAGGCCGAAAAAACGGCAATCAAACCTACCGCTACGTCACGTATACCAGGGAATAACTTATTACGACATTAAGCAACTTTACACTCGGTTGCTTCATCACTCCGGCAAGGTAAGCGCATTAGTCAGACCTTCGCCGGAGACAGGTTTGGCGACGTTTTCAAAAACGTTTTTGCGCGACAGTATATTGGTCGGCTTCTTCGTCACTTTTAATCCTTCATCGGAATTGCGAATGATGGAGTTCTCAACAACTGTGTCATCAACAGTGCCGTCTATTTGTATCGTCGCATTATTTTCGATGACGTTTCCGCGAAGAACTGCGCAGCGTGTTAGCGGTCCCCAAAACTCCAGCATCTTGCCGCTGCCGCCGCTTTCGACATCATCCTCATCACGGTTAAGCGTGCACACAACGATCTCGCCGTTTGCGTGGCCCCACTGGTTTCCGGTGAGGATATGATTATCCAAAACCTGGCAAAACCAGCTCGGTTGCCATCCCCAGCCGTGCGGGTTGCGCCCAATCAACGTAATTCCGCTGGCGCGGGTAAGCTGATTTTTCGCAAAGACACAATCGAGGCTCGTGCCGTAAGCCTGCACAATTCCCGCATCCTCAAGAGAGTTACCGACGAACAGAACCCTGCCTCTG
>JAICXV010000698.1 GCA_025934545.1 Verrucomicrobiia bacterium | reverse complement strand
GCACCGGCCAGCCCGGACAGCGATTCGCGGTTGAGTGCAGCAGCAATTTGACGACGTGGACTGCTATTTCAACGAACGTGTTGGTGAGTTCGCCGTTGACCTTTGCGGACACACGGTCCGCGGCGCTAGACTGCTTTTACCGCACAAGGCTTAACCCGTAACTAGCACAACTGTTTGACCGCGCGGAGTAACGCATTGGCCTCGGCATCGGTGCCGATCGTGATGCGCAGGAAATCTTTGGTTTCAGGATATCGGAACCAGCGGACCAAAACCTTTTTTTGTCGCAATTTGGCGAGCCATTGTTCAGCCGGAAACTTCGGCGGTCGCGCGAAAATGAAATTGGTTTCACTGGGCAGAACGCTAAACCCGAGTTTGGTAAGTTCGGCACTGAGGCGCTTGCGAGTGGCAATGACTTTTTTGAAATTGGCGCGGTAGTACGGCAAATCGGATAACGTTTCCAAAGCAGCGATTTGGCCGAGGCCGTTGACGTTGTAGCTGTCGCGGATTTTGTGAAGTGCGTCGATGAGTTGCCGATGGGCGACAAAATATCCGACGCGTTGGAAACATAGCGAATAGGCCTTTGAAAACGTTCGCGAAACAATGACGTGCGGATATTTCAAAGCCAGCCGCAGCGCGTTTTCTTTTGCGAAATCGACGTATGCTTCATCCAAAACGACGATGCCGCGAATCGTTCGACAGAGGTTGTCGAGGTCGGTCGTTGTGTAACCGCGTCCGCTCGGAGCATTTGGGGTCGTGATTAACGTCAACGCGGCATCTGACCGCCAAGTTTTTGGTTTTTTATCAGGGATGGAAAAGTCGCCGGCCAGCGGAACTGGATTGGTTTTGGCACCGTGAATATCGGCGAGCACCGGATAGAGTGAATAACTCGGCGTGAAATACTGGACAACCTCCGCAACGCTGCGTCTCGTTTTCGAACCTGTTGGTTCGACGAAACATTTTATGGCGAGAGCGAGCAATTCGTCAGAACCGTTTCCAACGATAATGTTGTCGGGCGAACAACGATGCAGCTTTGCCAGGACAACGCGCACATTTTCTGCGGTTGGATTTGGATAAAGACGCAGTCTTCCGTCGACGGCTGCCTTGACCGCGCGCAACACTTTCGGCGACGGCGGGTAAGGATTTTCGTTGGTGTTGAGTTTGATTAGGCCTTTGATTTTCGGTTGTTCACCCGGCACGTATCCGTGCAGATGCTCAACGAGCGGACGAATCAGAGCTTTGGGCGTCGGAGCGCGCATGTCTTTATCGTTTTCCAATTCGAATTTGAGCGGAATTGCCGTGCGCGTGCAGGCCTTCGATCTCGGCAAATTTGTTCAGGGCGGCCATCGCTTTCTTCAGGGACGGACGGTTGTATTGGACAAGGCTCGTGCGGCGCTGGAATTGATCAACGGTCAAACCGCTGAATGATGCTCCGGCTC
The DNA here is from genome assembly GCA_025934545.1 of Verrucomicrobiia bacterium. GTDB lineage: Bacteria > Verrucomicrobiota > Verrucomicrobiia > Limisphaerales > Palsa-1400 > JAICXV01. The sequence continues at coordinate 731 of JAICXV010000698.1, read as the reverse complement.
CGCCCGTCGGCAATGTGTGGCTGGGACCGGCGACGTAATCGCCCAGCACGGTCGGCGTTTCGCTGCCAATAAAAATGGCGCCGGCCGTAACAACGTTTTGGATTAGCGTCTCGGGACGACGCAACATCACTTCGAAATGTTCGGGCGCGATGCGGTTTGCCAAGTCGATGCCAGCGTCGATGTCTTTGACCTGGATGAGCCAGCCATTGGCGTCGAGCACACGCTTGATGGCATCGCCGCGCTCGGCTTTGGCAGATTGTTTGTTGATTTCTTTTTCGACGGCGCGAAGAAGTTTTGCGGACGGGCTGGCGAACCAAACGCGTTCATGGCCGCTGCCGTGCTCGGCTTGAGCGAGAAGATCGGCGGCAATGTAAGCGGGATTCGCGCTGTCGTCCGCAAGCACGAGCAGTTCGCTTGGGCCTGGCAATAAATCAATGTTAACGTAACCGAAGAGCAACCGCTTCGCGGCGACCACGTAGGCATTGCCGGGACCGAAGATTTTTTGCACCGGCCGAATCGTTTCGGTGCCGAGCGCCATTGCGGCAATCGCTTGCGCTCCTCCGACGCGATAAACTTCTGTAGCGCCCGCGACGCGTGCGGCGTAGAGCAGCGCGGGATTCACTTCGCCTTTCGCGTTGCACGGCGTGCAAACAACAATTTCACGGCAACCCGCCACGCGCGCGAGCGGAATTGTCATCAACGCGGTAGACACGAGTGGAGCGTGGCCGCCG
>JAICXV010000488.1 GCA_025934545.1 Verrucomicrobiia bacterium | reverse complement strand
GTGATCGTGCTTTTGCGGTTCGTAGTTGACGGGTTCCACTCGCAATTCGCCGGTCATGCCGAGGTGTAATCCGACCCATGCGTCTTTGGAAAAACGGAACAGCATTTGTTTTCCGTGAGTTTCCGAATGGCGCAACACTGAACCGGTTACTGTTTTGACAAGGAGTGGAGTGTCGCTGCCACGAAAGATGCGGTTTTCGTGCAGCAGGACGCGTTGGACTTTTTCGCCGATTCCGGGGTCCCATTGTTTGCGATAGTATTCGACTTCCGCCAGCTCAGGCATGGGGCCAATCTAGCGCGGCTCGTCCAATGTCCGAATAAAAAAAGCGGACTTCGGCTCAATTGCCGTTCATCCGTCGGGTAGTACATTCGTTCAGGGAGGGAAAGAATTATGAAACGAATAACGACAGTATTATTGGCAGCCGCAATGGTCGCGGCGGTTCCGCAGTTCGTCCACGCGGAGGAAGGTATCTATAAATCCAGAGGCTCGACTTCGGTGAACCGAGAAGACGGTAAGTTTATCCGGCACGCGGCCGAAGGAAACGCCATGGAGATCGGCATGGCCACATTGGCCTTGCGCAGGGCGCAGGACCCACAAGTGCGGGCATACGCGCAAAAGTTAATTAGCGATCACCAGCAATCGGACCGGGAATTGCAACCGCTGGCTGAGGCACGGGGCATTGCCTGGCCGGTTCCGGTCAGTAAGAGCGACACGCGCGAGCTGGACCGAGCCCAACAGTTGAGTGGCGCCGACTTTGATCGGATGGCCATCAATATGTGGGTGAAGGACCATCGCAACGATATCAAAGACTTCGAAAAGGAAGCCAAACATGCGCGCGATCCGCAGGTGAAACAATTCGCGATCTCATCGCTGCCGGTGTTGCGCGATCATTTGAATCGTGCTGAAAACCTTGCCTCCGGCGGAGTCATTCGCGAACCGGCTGGCACTTTCCGCAGTCACCTTGACCGCGATCGTCGATAATTAAATAAAAAACGCGCCGCGGGGATTGTCCGTTGTCGGGCAATCGCCGCGGCTTTTTCGCTATATGGATACCGTAGAAAAAACCATCGACGTCGATGCGCCCGTCGGAGAGGTGTATAATCAATGGACGCAATTTGAAACGTTTCCTCAGTTCATGGAGGGCGTGATCGAGGTAGAACAACTGGATGCGAAACGACTGCATTGGAAAGCGAACATCGGCGGTTCGATCAAGGAATGGGACGCAGAGGTGGTCGAACAGGTTCCCCAGTCATTGATCCGCTGGCGAGCAGTCTCCGGGTTGGCGCACGCCGGGACAGTGACCTTTCGCGACAAGGGTGCAAACAGGACGGAAGTGAGGGTTAAGATTGAATATCAGCCGGCCAGTGTGCTGGAAAGCCTGGCCGGACCGCTGGGAATTGTCGGACGCCGCGTCGAAGGCGATCTGATGCGTTTCAAGAAATTCATCGAGAATCGCCCATCTAATACCGGCGACTGGACCGAGCGAACCGGCGAGGCCAACGTTGAGACATCGTTGGAGCCGAGGAGTAAACGAATTCGCACTTGAGTGTCGTCGTTCAGGCGAAATCCGCGCCTGGAATTAGGGGTTTGCCCTTATTGTCAAAAATACAGAATTGCAGCTTCTTTTCTTGGTTAAAAAACGCCCGGCTTTTACCGGGCGGTGGAGGCAGTAATAAAATTATGAAATCAAAACGGCTATTGGTGTTGGCGGCGGCTTTGAGCCTGAGCGCCTTTTCAACGTTCGCCGATCATGGCGATAACTGGTGGAGTCAACGTACGCGGTATGATCGCGATGTTGACAAGTATTCCGCCAATGAACTAACCCTCGATTTGTTCGGGTCCTATAACCGGGACTTCCGCAAGTTCGATGACCTGTTTGATCACACATGGCGTCATGGCGAATTCGGCGGCGGCGTCGGGATGAATTACTTCTTCACCAAATATTTGGGAACGGGTGTCGACACGTTTTTTCAACGGCGCGGTCGCTTGTTGAGTAACGTCACTGGTAACCTGATTCTGCGCGGGCCGATCGGTAACTCCGGTTTTGCGCCGTATGTATTTGGTGGCGCTGGCTGGCGCGATTCCGAAGGGCCAGATGAGTTGACGGCTGACGGCGGCGTCGGTATCGAGTACCGCCCAAATGCGCACATGGGCATTTTCACTGACATCCGCTATGTCTGGACGGACAAGACCGCGGACGAAGGGCTGATCCGCATGGGTCTGCGATTTGGTTTGAAGTAACCGATCAGTAATAAATTATGCGAACGAGCGCGGATCCCGCAACGGCGGGGACCGCGCTCGTGCTTTATTGTGGTTTGCGTTTGTTCGCCCAACCAATGGCCGGTCAAAACGCGAATTGCTAAAGACGTCCTGTTCTGGCAATCAATTCGGCTCTTATGGAGAAAGTGTTTTGCAAATCGCTGGCCCTGGCCCTGGTCATCGGCACGACTCTGGCGTGTCGTGGCGCAGTGGACCCGGTTGTGGCCCGTTATCATTTCGTTGGAACGTCCCAACTGACCGGCCCCAGTTACGATCACGTTCGCAAGATTCTGACGCAGCCCACCTCGGTTGAATTTCGCAACCTCGTCCTGAACCGTTATGCGTCGGCAATTGCCGCGACCATTTCGTCAACCGATGGAAAGGGCAGGGGCGAGGTCGTGCGGCCGCTGCTCGACGATTTGTTGGCGAATGAATCGGCTGGTGCATTCGGCGCTCCGGAAACTGCGTCGTTTGTCGTTGCCGTCCGCCTGTCCAAAGATCGCGCCGCCGCGTGGACTGAAGCGATTCAAAAGCTTGGTCAATCGGCCAACGCACTCCGCTTCGAGCAGGACGGCGATTGGTTGATTGTGTCGCGCGGTGATGCGCTCAAAGATCTGGAAAGCAAATTTGCCAACGATTTGAAACGGAATCATAGACCGGTGCCTGCATTGAAGGACACGGTGCTCGACGCGAATATTGACTGGCCGCGCCTTGAGAAACTTCCGGCCCTGGCGTCGCTCCCCTTCAAACCGGCGGTGTTGCATGTGCAAGTGACGCCAAAAGCAGACCATTTCCGCACAGAAATCCACGCGCATTATCCGCACCCGATCGACTGGAAAGCGCAGCCGTGGAAGTTGCCGACGGACACAATTCACGATCCGCTCGTTAGTTTCAGCGCGGGCCAAAATGCCGCTGCATTTATGAAGCCTTCGCAGTTGGCCGAGCGCATTGGCGAAAACCCGTTCACCAACGAATTTTTTGTGTGGGCGAATTTGAGCGTGCCATTCGAAACAGCGGCATTGTTCCCGATGAAGAACGCCCAGCGTCATTTGCAATCGATCGGACGCGAACTGCCATCGAAATTCAATTCGGAATTGGAAGCCAACGGTGAGGGCCAGTTGAAATGGCTCGAAAAAACCAAT
>JAICXV010000281.1 GCA_025934545.1 Verrucomicrobiia bacterium | reverse complement strand
TGCTGCTGGCGGTGTTGCTGGTCTACCTGGTGCTGGTTGCGCAATTTCAATCGTTCGTCGATCCACTGATCATTCTGCTGGCTGTGCCCACGGGCCTGACCGGCGTGCTCCTGATTTTATTTTTGACCGGAACGACGCTGAACGTCATGTCGCTGATGGGCGTGGTAATGATGGTGGGTATCGTCGTTTCGAACAGTATTTTGATCGTCGAATTTACGCGCCGACTGCGTGACGACGGCAAATCCGTGCGCGAAGCGGTCGCGGTGGCTTGTCGCGTGCGGTTGCGTCCGGTCTTGATGACTTCGCTGGCGACGTTGATCGGTTTGATTCCGATGGCGATGAAACTCGGCACCGGCAGCGAAGCATACGCGCCACTCGCGCAAGCAATCATCGGCGGCCTTGCTGTGTCGGTGGTGTTGACTGTATTCATCGTGCCGGCCGCTTATCTATTGATTCACCGCAACGAAGATGCAAAGGCTGCCACGATTTGACATGAAGAACAAAACGCGCCTGGTTTTCGTTGTGATGTTCGCGAGCGCGGTTGCGTTCGCTCAAACCACGCCCAAACGTTTGACGTTGCGCGAAGCGGAAGACCTCGCGTTGCAAAAACATCCACGGATTACCGTCGCGGAATTGCGGGCGTTGGCGTCGCAACAGGCCAGCAAAGAAGTGCGCGCCGGCTTTTTTCCAACGGTGACCATCAATGTCACCGCCGCCGGCGCGGATCGTGACACGACTCGAATTGCGGCTGGGGCCATCAATAATCCATCCGTATTCGACCGCAATGCAGAGGGCGTTTCCATCTCGCAACTCATCACCGACTTTGGCCGCACGTGGGACCTTTCGAAGGCGGCGAAGTTGCGCGCGCAGGCGGAACGGATGAACAGTTCGGCGGCGCGCGAACAAATTTTGCTGGAAGTGAACGCCGCTTATTTTTCGGCCCTCGAATCAGAATCCGTTTTGCGCGTTGCCGAGCAAACCGCGACCTCGCGTCACCTCTTGCTGAACCAGATTAGCAGTTTGGCGAGTAATAAATTGAAATCAGAATTGGATTTAAGTTTTGCGCGGGTCGATTACGAACAATCGCGGTTGTTGCGGGCCAAAGCCAGCAACGATGTGCAGGCGGCTTTCGCGACGCTTTCAACATTGGTGGGTGAACGCGAAGCGCAAACATTCACCTTGGTCGATGAGCCGATGCCATCGCCTTTGAAAGAAAGCGCTCATGATCTTCTGCAGTTGGCCATGCAACAACGGCCCGACCTGGCGCGATTGCGCTACGAACGCGATGCGACGAAAGAGTTTGCGCAGGCTGAGAAAAAACTGAGTTATCCAACGATCAGCGCGGTCGGTTTTGGTGGGATCGTTCCTGTTGGTGATCCGCGGTTGCCGGACCAATACGGAGCCGCCGGTGTCAATTTAAGTGTGCCGCTATTTACCGGCGGCCTCTATCACGCGCGCCAACGCGAGGCCGAACTTCGCGCCAAAGCCGCTGACGAAGCGTTGCGTGATGAAGAAAACAACGTCGCGCGCCAGGTCCAAATCTCCAAGCTCAATTCCGATTATGCCTTCGAACGCGTCGATTTAACGGAACAGCTTCTGCAAAATTCTCGTCGCGCTTACGAATTGGCACAGGCCCGCTTCAAGGTCGGTTCCAGTTCAATCGTTGAATTGAGCCAGGCGGAACTCAATCGCACCACCGCTGAAATTGCGCAAGCGAACGCGAAGTACGATTACCTTGTCCAACGCGCTGCGTTGGATTTTCAAATCGGCAATTTGCATTAGGTCAATTCGTCCGGTTATCCCTCGCAACCGAATCAGAGGTTTCGGCGCGTGCCAATTCGTGACAACCAGCCAACCGCTTTGCAAAATCCGCGCGCCTGAAAAGCGCACTGTTTAAAAAAGCATTCGTCGTGATCGTCAGCCTCGTCGCAACCGTGGCGCACGCTCAATACTCGAACGCTCTCGAAAATTCTAATTTGCTGAACAACTGGCTTCGCACGAACAGCGCAGCGTTCGACAAATGGGACCTCGGCGGCCAAATTCGCGCACGCGGCGAACATAAAGAATACTTTGCGACCCACGGCGCAGCCGTTGACTTTGCGGCGAAAGGCGATGCGAACAATACGTATTTCCTTCTGCGCGAGAAAATTCACATCGGCTACAACCCCGAGCCGTGGATGTCGTTCTTTGTCGAAGGCCGCGACAGCTCTTCACAATCCGATGATCGCGACCCCAATCCCGATGCGGACGCCCTAGATCTTTATCAGGCTTACGTCAAAATCGGTGGGCAGCCGTCGTCTCCTTTATCGCTTAAAGTTGGCCGCCAAGAATTGAGATATGGCGACGAGTTGTTGATCGGCCGCTCGGATTTCAACAATATTCCGCGGAGCTTCGACGCCGTCAAAGCACGCTATGAAAATGATGCGTTAAAACTCGATGTGTTCACCGCGCATCGCGTCATCGCCCGGGCCAACGCGTTCAATGAGGACAATCAACATGAACTCTTTTCCGCCATCTACGGTGAGACAAAGACATGGTTGCCGAAGCACGATTTGCAACTGTACTTCCTCGCCCGCAACGTCGACTCGCGCGATCCGCATTTCACATTGCCGCTGAATTCAATCCCGTCACCACGCGACATCTACACCGCCGGCGGGAGGGTCGAGTCGCTCGCGGATGCGTTGCGCGGGTGGGATTACAATGTGGAAGGCGCATATCAGTTCGGCCGCTTTAAGAATACGCTGACGAGCCCGAGTCAGAAGCAGGATGCGTTCGCAGCTCATCTCGCCGGCGGATACACCTGCAGGGACGCGACGCTGACGCCGCGTGTCGGGGTTGAATACAATTTCGCGTCGGGAGACAACGACCCGAACGACCGCACCCATCGAACCTTCGACAATTTGTCGCCGAGCAATCATCGGCCATACGGTTTGATGGACTTTGTTTCGTGGCAAAACATTCACGATGCGTGTCTCACGACGTTGATCAAACCGATTAACCACTTGAGTATAACCAACGAAGTCCACGGCTTTTGGTTGGCGGACACGCACGATTTTTTTTACAACCTGACGGGGATCGCGAGAAAAACGGGCGGTTATGGCATCAAACCGGGTGCAGGCTCATTTCTCGGCGTCGAATATGATTTCCTGGCGAGTTACAACATCAGCACATTTGCCAATGTGCAACTCGGATACGGCCACTTTTTTGTTGGTGATTACGTGAAAGATTCGCTCGCGACTGTCGGCGGCGCGAAGGATGCGAGCTGGGTCTACCTGCAATTAACCGCCAATTTTTAAGCCTGCCCGAGTTTCTTCGACTTCTCGGTGGCGGCGCGCACAGCATTGATGAGCGTGCCGCGCAGCTTGCCTTTTTCCAATTCGTGCAAACCTTCGATGGTTGTGCCGCCCGGACTGGTGACCATGTCTTTGAGCGCGCCGGGATGCATGCCGGTTTCGAGGACCATTTTCGCGCTGCCAAAAACAGTTTGTGCGGCGAGCTTCGTTGCGACGTCGCGTGGCAGTCCGGAGGCCACACCGCCATCGCTCAACGCTTCGATGATCATATAAATGTAAGCCGGGCCACTGCCGCTCAGGCCAGTGACGGCGTCCAACAGCGCTTCTTTCAACTGGAAGGCGATGCCAACAGACGAGAAAAGTTTTTTGCAAAGTTCTCCGTCCGCAGCGGTCGCTGATTTGCCAAGCGCGTAAGCTGTCGCGGACGCGCCGAGCAACGCCGGCGTATTAGGCATGACGCGAATAACACGCGTGCTCGCGCCGAGGCCGACTTCGAATTTCGCAATCGGTACGCCGGCAGCAATGGAAATAACCAGATGCTCCGGCGTCATGCTGTCTTGAATTTCGCTGAGCAACTCGGGGACGTTGCCAGGTTTGACCGCGACGATGAGGACATTGCACGACTTCGCTACCTCGAGATTTGACTTGGCTGTTTTCGCGCCGGTTTCCTTTGCGAAAGCTGTGGCGGCCTCTTTGATTGGATCAAACGCGCGCACCTCGGTTGGTTTGACCAGCCCGGCGGAGATGAAACCTTTTGCCAGGGCCGTGCCCATTTTTCCCGCGCCCAAAAAACCGATTGTGAGTTTCGCAGCCATTGGGCGTTTCTAACAGGTCGCAAACGCAGTTGCAAAGTATTTGCTAAGCCGGTGCGCCAATCTGAGCTTTCAGTCGCGCGATGTTCGCGTCGATACGGTCGATATACCAATTCGGTCCATCGGGAAACGGATCGCTCAAAAATTGATAAAGCCCTTGAAATTCGTGAGCGATTTTCGACCGGACGTATTTCTCGTAAAACGCCGGCGTTTTCTGCATCAGGTCTTCGGCGCTCGCAAAAAAACCACCGCCTTTCATTTTGCCTTGGCTGTATCGCGCCGATTCGGCGAATTCGGAATAAAGAATCGGAAGCTTCTCAATGTAATCATCGGCTGCCATTTGTCCGAGCAAATCAGCAGTGCCGAGCGCGAAGCCAGCCAGCCGTTCGACATCGCTTTGGAATGCAATGGTCTCCAGTTTCACGTTGATGCCCGTACAACGAATCATGTTCTGGACCGATTTGATGTCGCCCTCGGAAAAAGCGTGGTCTCGCATCAGCATGGCGGCGAATTCGACGCTGCGATCAACATGCGTGATCGTATATTTCGCCCCGGTCCCAGTATTATCGCCGCTCTGCTTCAAATAACCGGTGTCGTGAAGTAGGATGGCGAGAATTCCCAGTTCAAAAATGCGC
>JAICXV010000715.1 GCA_025934545.1 Verrucomicrobiia bacterium | reverse complement strand
GGAATCACTCCTGGGGATAAACGAGGATTCGATCGTGGACCAGCACGATGAGATCGTTTTTGTGATCGCCGGTGACGTCGTCCACCACGGCTTCGCGAGGTTCGGGTAAATCGCTGCGGCGATTATGGAAGGTGCGCTCTTCGAACACCTGCCAGCGGTTGGCGGGAACCAATTTGTGCGGCGGCTCGAACGTCACGATATCAAGATAACTGCGGGCGGTTTCCAGGAAAACGAGATCCTTGCGCTTATCGTTGTTCAAGTCGCCTGTGACAACATCGTTAAGATGCGCGTCTTTGATCGGCGTCTCGTAACCGTCGAGAACATTGTATTCCCAAACTTTGCCATCGAGAGCCATCGTGGCGATGGCATTGACGCCGATGAAAGCGAGGCTGTTCGCGTTAGTGCCGCCGAGAGCAATACTTTGCAGTTCAGAAAATTCCGTAACCGGCAACGAAACATTGCGGACCGCTTGCCACGTGCCGGATTTATCGCGTTCGCAAAGCGTCAAACATTTGCGTTCGGCATCGAGCAGAAACAAAGACGGAATATTATTCGTGCCATTCCGCAACGGGGTCGCGCCGACGATCCGCGAATTGGAAGAAGCGCCGTTAATCTGCTCTTTAACGTAAAACGACCAGGTTGGCTTGGCGTTGGTGCCGCGATCGGCGTCCTGCTTCAGCACGACGGCGCGCAGGAAATTTTTCTGCGCCAGGAGTAATTCCGGTTTCCCATCGCCATCGACGTCCGACAGGCTGAACCACGGCTGCTCGCTGTTGCCGCCTGGCGGCAGAACGTCCTGTTCGTCAAAATCAACTTTGTCCTTTTGCGCGAGCAGCACTTTAATTTTTTCGTAAGGAATTAAAATAATCAGGTCCGCCATACCATCCTGGTTGATGTCCGTCATCGTCATCGAACTGGGATTGGATTTAAAATCATCACTCAATTTTTGCGTATGACTCTTGCCGTTGGCAGTGCGCGTGACCAGGACGCGATGCGTTTCGTTGCTGACGACGGTTTCGCAAATAACCGCCAACGTCGGCTTGTCATTCGGGTGCAACTTGCCGATCGCCATCGCCAATGGTTTGCCTTCAATCGGCAGGATAGTCGGGAATTTAATGTGACCGTTTTTGTCGCGATGGGTCACGCCGATTTGACGCTCTTCGGAACTCAGCAAGAAAATTTCGGGATTGCCATCGCCTTCCCAATCGTCGACGGCAATGTCGCTGACGCCGGTCAGTGTCGGGAAAGTTTGCGGCGCCGCGAGCGTTCCATCGGGCTTCTGCAACCAAACCGTCAATTGTCCGCTATCCGGCTCCGCGACGAGCAGGTCCGGCAAATGATCGCCGTTGATGTCGGCCCATTCAACCCCGCGACGCGCCCGCGTCGTTTTGTTCAACGGCAACACTTGAAACTGGCCTTGCTTGAAAGAGCCGGCGAGCGGTTCGGCCGGTTTACGAATAAAGTTCGCCACCTCAGCGCGACCGGAATTTTGCGCGATGGTAATGATCTCAGTTTTATGGTCGCCATCCAAATCGTCAGAGGCGTAGGCGCGAATCGCCGGCAGCGTGAAATGCACTTCCGGGCCAAGCTGCCCTTCCGCATTTTGCAAACGGAACCGGAACGGATTCGGGCTATCCCAATTAACGAGCAGCAAGTCATCGCGGCCATCGCCGTCGATGTCGAGGACGTGCACGGCCTTAACAGTGCCTGATATAGAAATTTTCTGCGGTTCGCCGAGCGTGTGATCGGCTTGTTGCGGCAGGAAATAGACGTTGTTTTCACCGAGCAAGACCAGGTCCGTGCGCTTGTCGCCGTTAAGATCACCCGAAACCAGCGCGTTCGCTGTCAATTGTCCGTCGTCGATGGCCCAACGTTTCGGCAGGCTCCAGCCGTTCGTCCCTTCGTTATATTGCACAACGAGTTCCTTCGGGTCGCCGTAATAAGCCAGGTCCGGTTTGCCATCGCCGTTCAAGTCAGCAACGACCAGCGAGGTAATGCGCTTTTCCGAAGCGATGGAATCGATGCGAAATCGCG
>JAICXV010000685.1 GCA_025934545.1 Verrucomicrobiia bacterium | reverse complement strand
TCAATCACCATAGTCCACCAGAATAACAGTCAACCGTATTGCCCAATTTGCAAGCTGATGGTGTCGTTCGACTACTCTTTGGCGCGAGCGAGCGCCTCTTCCGCTCGGGTGAGTTTAATGCGTAATTCCTGCAGTTCGGTTTCCAGCTTCGATGATTTGTCAGTGACGTTTTTTATCTGGCGGCCGTGCCGGCGGATTTCCAATTGTGTCATGACGAACCGGGAGAGCACCCGCAAGGCTTGCTCCTGCGTGGCCGTCAGTTCGCGCGGAACCTGGTCGATGACGCAGAGCGTTCCAATTGCGTAGCCGTCCTTCGTCATCAGCGGAGCGCCTGCATAAAAGCGGATGTTCGGTTTACAAATGACGAGCGGATTATCTGAAAAACGGATGTCCGCACTCGCATCGGGCACGACCATCAATCCGTTGCCCATGATTGTGTGTGCGCAAAACGCAATGTTCCGCGACATCTCCGCCAGCGACACGCCGACCTTCGCTTTGAACCATTCCCGTTTTTCGTCGATCAACGAAATCAGCGCGACCGGTGCTTCGCAAATGCAGGCGGCGAGTTCAGCCAGGTCGTTGAACGCCTCTTCCGGCACCGAATCCAAAACGTCATATTGCCAGAGCACTTCCAGGCGCTTCTTTTCGTTGGCCGGCTGGGGCGCTGGTGGATAGTTTTTCGCGCCGTTAGCAATACACATTTTGTCATCGTGACTGAGCGAAAAACGGTTCTTAACCGGTTTCATCTAGTAAACATAAACCGCGGCTGGTTCAGGGCAATCGGCCCAAATTGCCAATCGTCGTCGGGCATACCCGTAGCGCGCCGCCATCAAGACAATGAGGTGGCGTTTCTCCTCTTAATTGCCTATAAATACGGGCAAAAATGACGACTCATATCCTGAACAGGACAAAGTGTTACCTGGTGGGTAACATCGAAAACGCCAATGCCCCTGAATCCTGGCGCGACAAAGTTAAAAAGGAATTGAAACACACGGGTATCACGTTCTTCGACCCGCTGAAGAAACCGTTCCTGGATTCCATCAACGAAGATAAAGAGCACATCGCGATGCTGCAAAAGCTGCGGGCCGACGGCAAATTCGTTGAGCTTTCCAAGATCATGAAAAAAATCCGGGTAGAAGATTTGAGCCTGGTCGATCGCTCCGATTTCATCATCGCCGTTGTCTCGGCCAAGACCGCTTCGTGGGGCAGCGCCGAAGAAGTGTTTTGGGCGAACCGAATGAAGAAACCGATTTTCCTGGTTGTGACCGAAGGCAAACGAGGTTGTCCGTTCTGGATTTTCGGCACGCTCAAGGATGATCAGATTTACGAAACGATCGATGAAGTCATTGCGGAATTGGCGAAAATCGATTCGGGCGAGAAGAAGGTTGATTTCACGCAGTGGAAGATATTTCGCGAGGAGTATAGGTAGTGGTTGAGGGGGCGGCGGATGGATACCGGCTCCCAACCAGACACCAGGCCGACCCGACTTAAATGGTTGAAACGGACGTTGATTGCATTGGTTGTAATCGCGGCTGCCAATGTGGTTCCATTTCTAATTCACTGGGGCCCTGCATCTCCCCTCGTTATGGGAACGCATCTGGGCGGGGATCGATTCTCTCTGACGAATCTAACGGATGGTCCGGTTTCAATCGGCGCGCTGAAATTAGAGGTGCAACGGCAAGGCCAATGGGTCACGGCGAGTAAATTGTCACCACGCGTTGGCCTTCTTCCCCATGAAGCGATCAAATACTCTGTGAACGTGCCAACCGTTACCGTGCCGCGGGGACCATGGCGTTTGCGCGGCGAGACTATAAAACGAGTTCAGGGCCTTGAATCTTTAAGGGTGCGGGTGAGGATGTATTTTAGGTACCTCCAAAATCGGCCGCGAATGAGAGTGTTTGATCCCAAGCTTGGAATGAATGTCCGAGGCCCCGATTTCTTCGCTTATCCGGTTACGGAGGCGAAGGGATTCTCAAAACCACCCTAATGCAAAGCGCCGGTCGCACGTACACGGTGCCGGAAACGAACGAATTTAAAGGCCGAGGATTGGACTGAGTTCGCGGAAGTCGTTGATGGTGTGTTTGGCCATTTTGGCGACTTCGGGTTTTTTGGGGTTGAAGGCGACTGATAGCCCGACGCGTTCGAAGACGGAAATGTCGTTTTCGTTGTCGCCGATGTGGCAGATTTCTTCGGGGGGGACGTTATACTTTGCGCAAATCTCTGGGATGCGCAGATGCTTTTCCCACGTCGGCACTTC
>JAICXV010000646.1 GCA_025934545.1 Verrucomicrobiia bacterium | reverse complement strand
GTCAGCGGTCAGGGACCGATTGATCCGAAAACCGCCCAAGTCGTCCGCGGTACGATTGAAGAGGAAACGCAACTCGTGCTCACCCACCTTCAACGCATTTTGAAAGCAGCCGGTTGCACATTGAACGATGTCGTCAAAAGCACCGTCCATCTGAGCGACATCAAAGAATTCGATCGCTTCAATGCAGTTTACAAAGCCTTTTTTAAAGATGTCGCTGTCCTGCCCGCGCGCACCACGGTGCAGTCAGTGCTGTGGAATGACATCAAAGTAGAAATCGACGTCGTCGCGAAAAAATCGAAATAGCCTAAAGCGGTTTCACCTCAATAAACTCCGGCTTCGATTTGTCGATCCGAACCGGATTGCGCAACGCCCTTCCAAATCCTTCGAGCTGCACCTCCATCACGTCGCCGTCCTGCAAAACAATTTTATCACGGAAGCTGAAAACATCCGCGCCCAGGAAATGGATATGCGCATCGCCGGCCCGACGATGCGTGGGGTATTTGAAATGATGATGCTCGAGGTTGGTGACCGTGTGGCACATGTTGGATTCACCCGTTGAAAACGGCTGGCACCAGATAGCTTTTCCAGCGCGCTCGATCTTCACTGTTCCCTGCGAACCTTCCAACCCCCCGCCAACGATAATTTCCGGACCAATGGAACAAGTCCGCAATTTCGAATGAGCCAGGTATAGGTAATTCTTCGTTTCAAAAACATGATCCGAAAATTCGTTCCCGATCATAAACCCGACACGCCGTGGAATTCCGTTCGGATCCACTAAATAAGCTCCCGCGACTTCCGCTTCGTCGCCGCCATCTTCTGAGAAATTCGGCACATCCAACGTTTCATTATGCGCCCGCAAAATCGTTCCGCATCCCTTGTAAAACCATTCGGGCGACGCTCCGATCGTGCCCATTTTTGGACGACCACCTTCCACGCCCCAACGATACATTTTCATGCTGTCGGTCAATTCAGCTTCCGCCTTCGCATGCATCGCTTGCCGGTTGGCCGCGCTCGCCTGATGCGTCAGGCCGGTGCCCGTGACCAAACAACGTGCCGGTTCGTGCGGATGATCAAACGGCGGCAACAAACGCCACTCTGATTGTCCGGCGTAAACGAGATCGTAATTGATTTCTTCAGTCGTGTTGCTGATTTCCGCGAGGTCCTGGATAGTTTTTTTTAGCGCGATCGCAGCCAGAGCGAGTTCGAAAACGGATTGATATTCGGCAACGAGCAGAAGCGCTTTTCCATTCACGATGGCCACGTGACGGCCGCGTTTCGGGTGTTTAATTTGAACCAGGCGGAGCATCGCCACATCATACCCGAGCCGCTGCAAAGTGAAAGCGGATTACGCCTTTGCCCGCGGCTCAATGCGAGCCACGCGCGCCAATTCGCGATGAATCTTCGCGACGCGCTCGATCTGACCTTTGGCCGGAAAACGTTCGTAAAAACCTTCATTGCGAAACGTGCGTGCTTGCTCTGACCACGGAGCAAGGCGTTCACGCCACCGCGGAATGCGACCTTCTTCCGGTTCAACATCAGTCGCCGTCAAGTCCGCACAAACCCGAACCATCGCTTTGATCGTGACCGGTTTCGTGACCATGTAATCTTTATTGCCCCAGGCTTCACCCCACACCTCTCCCGCTGCCTTGAAGAAATCGCGCACCATCGCGTAATAACGCGCCGCATTGCGTTTGTCGGTCCCTTCCTTCTCAATCTTCTTCCACGCTTGTTTCGTCCAACGATGCAATTCATTGAACAACTCCGCTTGCAACACCCATTTCTCCTGCTTGCTGCGGCCGCCGAGGCGATTGATGCGATAGCGCAACGGACTGTCGCCTTCGCTGTATAACATCTCCGCGACGTGCGCGGCAAAACGGCGATCCGGTTCGGCCCACGACACGCGCTCATACAAATCAATCAGGTGACTCTTATTGATGCGCGTCGGCGTCGAATTGATGATGACGAACATCTCCGTCGCAAAATCCTCGCTGCGCCCGTCAAAAATCACGCATGGCACGTTGATATTCTTTGCCTCATCCGGATGCGTCTTTTCAAAGAATTTCAACGCGGCCAAACGATGTTGTCCGTCGATGATCAAAAAATTGTCGTCTGGTTCCTGCAAACGTCCGACGCCCGAACCGTCACCAATCAAATCGAACCGCAGTTTTTGCGCGGTGAACAGAAGCACCGTTCCGGGAATCGGCGGCTGCGTCATTGCCGTTTCATAAAAATTACGAATCGCCTTTACCTTCCCTTTCGAAAGCTCGCGTTGAAACGCCTTGTCGCTGCGTTCAATTTTCGAAATGAACGTTGCCACATCATCGCCTTCGTCAATTTGGTCGGGCGCAATCTGCCCGCCTTCTTCATCATAAAACCGGCTGATGAACCGCACCTTTTGCAAAAGTTTCTCAGAGGGGTACGAGGCAAAATAGAAAATAGCGTCTTTCTGTCGAATTTGCGT
>JAICXV010000502.1 GCA_025934545.1 Verrucomicrobiia bacterium | reverse complement strand
TCCTGACGCTGAAAAAGCGCGGCAAAACGGTCATCCTGAGCAGCCATTTGTTGTCCGATGTCGAAGATGTCTGCGACCGCGTTGTGATATATTATGGCGGCAAAATTCAGGCGCTTGGGACGTTGAACGAACTGCTCGCCAAGCGCGATGCCGTTCGGATCACGAGTCCGGCGCTGCCTCAAGAAACGATGAAACGCGTTTTGGAAATCATTCGCCACGACGTTAACAGTGACGCCGTCCAGATCGACAACCCGCGTCAAAATCTGGAGAGCTATTTTCTGGAAGTTGTTCGCAACGCGCGCGCGAATTCGTCCGAAACCTCCGGCGCAGTTTCTGGTAATCGCGTCGCCGCTTATTTGCGTGGTGATGCTGAAACGTCGCAAGCTAAAGAAAGCATTTTGGAAAAACTCACGGTTGCCGAACAAAAGCCGGAACCGGCTCCAGCTCCAGTTTCAACCGAGCCGGCCATTAACAAAACGAAGCTCGATTCGTTGGCGAAACCGACCGAACAGACTCCGGCGAAGATTGAAGAGCCCAAGCCCGCTCCAGCCGATTTGAGCAAAGCGAACGAAAAACTGTCTTCACTGCTTGGAAACAAGAAGTGACCGATCTCGCTTTGTAGATGAATAGAATTTTCACAATTTCAGCGCTGACGTGGAAGGCGGCATTCCGCTATCGCGTGTTTTGGGTGCTGGCGGCGCTGCTCGTTGCTGCAGTGGTGGCGTTGCCGCTGGTCATTAAAGGCGATGGGACGGCCCAGGGGCTCACGCAGATTCTGCTCACTTATACGCTCAGCGCGGTTACGGCGTTGCTCGGTTTTTCCACGCTGTGGATCGCTTGCGGTTCGCTCGCGCGCGACATCGATGAGTGCCAGATCCAAATGGTGACGGTGAAGCCGATCGCGCGTTGGCAAATCTGGCTGGGCAAATGGCTCGGTCTCCTCGGCTTGAATGCCGCGTTGCTGGCTCTTTCCGGCGCGGCGATTTTTATTATTCTCGGCTGGCGCGCGCAGCATTTGCCCTTCGATCAACAACAGGTTTTGCGTCGGGATATTTTTGTGGCGCGGTCGTCGTTGAAAGAGGCGCCGCCCGATTTCAGCGGTGAAACCGAGAAAGCGCTCGCCGCCATGCTGAAGGACAATAGCATCCAGACGAATCAGTTAACTGACGCACGTAAGGCAATTTTCGACCGTATCAAAGCTAGCAACGAAGTTGTGCCGCCGGGTTACGCCAAACGGTGGACGATTCAAACCGGCGTGCTGAAAAACTTCGTGCAAGGCAAGCCGCTCCAGTTGCGCATCCGCTTTCGAACGTCGCGGTATAATGATGGCCAGACCTACGCGACACTTTGGCAAATTGGTAATCCGGATTCGCCTGCGTCCAAGCGCATCGCGCAGGTTCTGCCGCCGGAATCGTTCCAGGAGTTCGATATCCCGAACCTGATCGATAACGACGGAAACCTGATTATCGAAGTCGCGAACCCGCCGGATAACGGGGTTGATTTGCTGTTCGACACCAATGACGGACTGGAAGTTCTTTATCCGGAAAGCACGTTCGGTGTGAATTTTGCGCGGGGACTGACGATTATTTTTTTCTGGCTCGCGTTGCTTGCGACCATTGGACTGGCCTCCGGCAGTTTGCTTTCGTTTCCCGTTGCTGCATTTTTCTCGCTGGCGCTGATGGTGATTGGTTTCTCGAGCGGCACGCTCAGTTCGGCAGTGGAATCGCGCACGCCGATCACGTCGTTCATTGAACACTCAGGCGTGCAGGAGCAATCGATTCTTGATCAGGCGGTGGTCGCATTGTTTTCGAAAGTGCTCGTTGTTATCAAACTGGTGCAAGGTTTCTCGCCGATTGATTCGTTGAGCGCCGGGCGCAGCATCACGTGGCTGCAACTGGGTTCTGCCTTCACGCAAATTGTTGTGCTGATGGGCGGAATTTTTGTGGTGTTGGGCATCACGTTTTTTACACGACGCGAACTGGCCGCGGTGCAACAAACGTCGTGATTGTGTCGCCGGGCAAAAGCGGCAATAATCTGTGTTTGCATGGTTATTCTTTTAGGCAGCACGGGTTATATGGGGCAGGCGTTTCTGCATGCGATTGCCGAACGCGGCTGGCCTGTCCACGCGCCGACACGACAACAGTTAGACTACACCGATTTTACGGCGTTGCGCAGTTACCTTGCGTCGACGCGGCCTGAATTCCTCATCAACGCGGCGGGCTATACCGGCAAACCGAATGTCGACGCCTGCGAAGATCATCGCGCTGATACCTTGCAGGGAAACACGTTGTTTCCGGCGATGGTTGGTCATGTTTGCGCCGGTTTGAATATTCCATTCGGACACGTTTCATCGGGTTGCATTTACAGCGGCGCGAAACTGATGGTGAACCACGAGCTGCACGTCGAACGCGACCTGACAGCGCCGGAAGTTCGGAAGATCATTGATAAAAGCCCGCAGTCCATTCACGGATTCAATGAGGCGGATGAACCTAATTTTACGTTCCGGCAACCGCCTTGCAGTTTTTACAGCGGCACCAAGGCGATGGCAGAGGAAGCGGTGCGCGTGCTGCCGCAACATTATATTTGGCGGTTGCGCATTCCGTTCGATCACATCAACAGCCCGCGCAATTTCCTGAGCAAGCTGCAGTATTATCCGAAGGTCTACAACAATGTGAATTCGCTGTCGCATCGCGGCGATTATGTCCGTGCGTGCCTCGACCTTTGGGAAAAGAAGGCGCCGTTCGGCATTTACAACGTGACGAATCCCGGCTTCGTCTCCAGCGCGCAAGTCGTGACGATGATTCAACGAATTCTCAAACCGGCGCGCCCTTTTAAATTTTGGAGCGACGACAATGAATTTTACGCGCAAGCGGCCAAGACACCACGGTCGAATTGCGTGCTCGACGTGAGCAAGCTCCTCAATGCCGGCGTGAAAATGCGGCCTGTGGAAGAGGCACTCGATGAAGCGCTCACTTCGTGGGTGTCGGCTCCATAGTTTTTCGTTTTGAATTCTGACTTATGAATTTACTGGTCACAGGCGGCGCTGGATTTATCGGATCGAATCTGGTCCATCACGTCATCGATCGTCTGGAAGTGACGCGCCTGGTTAATCTCGACGCGCTCACCTACGCCGGCCATCTCGAAAATCTCGAGCGCGTGGCCAAACATCCGAAATACGTTTTCGAAAAGGTCGACCTGCGCGACAAACCGGCTGTGCTCAATGTCGTACAGAAGTACGACATCACGCACGTCTTGCATCTTGCCGCCGAATCGCACGTC
>JAICXV010000028.1 GCA_025934545.1 Verrucomicrobiia bacterium | reverse complement strand
TTCAAAGTTTCGATATTAGATTTTACTGACTGCCCTCGATCTACAGTGCGTTCATGAGAGGCCATAATAATGGCTGCATAATCCTGCACCGTTTCTTCCAAACTCGTAACCAATCCTATGGCCTTACCCTTGTTCGTCGTCTTTTCTTTTATTCGGTCGTATAAATAACGCGTTCGTGTGTGGCCGTATCGGGAAACCCAAAAACACCGGATGTATTCGACCACATTTTCTTCTTCGCCTTCGACACCCTCTAGCGTGGCTGTCATGTTACCCCATTTGCTTATAACTTCTTCCCGTTTGTCCTCAGCGGTGGCATGGAGAAAGTTTTTTAACAAATCGGCTGCAGAAAGTTTCAACCCGCGGTCGTTCATCGTTTCAAAAATCGTGAACGCCGTCCTCTCATCATGAACCTGAACCCAAACAACGCGAAGTGAGCTATCAATAAAATCCAACCATTTTGAAAGCAACTTATTGGCCTCTATGTTGGTTTGCTTGTTGGTTAAGTCTTGAAACAATTCCTTCGCGAACTTCGCAGCCGTTTCCATTCTCTTGTGAGAGTCCTTCATCCGGGTAACTGTTCCCCGTCCGGGATTAGGCTTCTTGGATGGCTCAGCAATTACGCGAGTAGCAAAGTAGTCCCGATCCATTAAATTTAATATTAGGTGCGGCTCACTTTCAGATTCGCCTCGTCTTTCGGAAAACAAATATTCTCTGTGGACGATTCCCGCATCTTTCTCGTTGTCTATCTCAAGCAGTTTGTTGCGGATAGCCGCGATAAGAATCATCGTTGTGGCAAGGCGTTGTTGCCCGTCGTAGATAAGAAGTCGCCCCTTATCCGCTATACAGACAATCGAGCCAAGGAAGTATTCGTCCGCACCTGATTCTATCGCAGCACGAATATCTTGGATAAAATCTTGAACGTGCTCCAACTTCCATCGGTATGACCGCTGACTTGGCGGTACCTGCATCCGCTCTTCTTTGAGAATTTTACCTATTGTTCTCGAACCAATGGAAATGTCTTGTTGCCGCATAAAAAACCTACGAGTTACCCACTGTGACACTAGTGATTATTAGGAGAAACTGTTTCCATATTTTTGACACGCACACAAGCCTCGATTCGGTCTGCTCTCATCACAATCCCCTCAACTTCCGTTGATGGACAACCCGCGACTTCGTCGCGACCAGATACCGGAACGCATCCGCCGGATCGTCGCCACCGACGCCTTCGTCGTCGGCGTCAACTTTCAGCACGCCACGCCTTCCACACATCACAAACCTTTGACACTCGCAGCCGGATACACAAACCTGGTTCCAGTTCATGCGTTATTGGTGGGTCAATCACAAGCAGACCTTTCGACACGAATTCGAAGGCCGCTACATCTGGTCCCCCAAACGCAATCGTAACGGCGCTCGCAATCGTCATTACGATTTTCTTCGCGAAGTAACGCCGGGCGATTTCGTTTTCTCCTATGCCGATGGCGCAATCCGCTTCCGTTATGCCGCAAACGCTGTCGGTGTCGGCTCGCCAGTGGTGGGCGTTTGTTGTTTCACAACCGGACGACGCGGCTTCGATTTGCGCAACGCCTTGTCATTCTTGGCCGACTTCGCTTTCGACCGCACGCCAGCTTTAGGCCGCAGCGCGTAAAATGCCTTCGTCTCCGCGCTGCTGACGCGGCTCTGATAATGTTTCTTAATAATGCTCTCGGAATTGCCGAACTGCTCAGCCGTGCGCCCGTAACTTCCGGTTTCGCGGAAATAATGCGAAATCGCAGTATGACGCAGCACGTCCTGCACCCACGGCTTCAAATCCTTGTTCTCGTCCGTTGGTGCGCCATATCCAATTGAGGCGCGCAGTTGGCGAAGCTCCGCATCAAACGACGGACGGTAAATCTCATCACGCCCCTTGTAACGCTCCAACCACGCTTTAAGCGTTTCACAAATCTCCACAATCCGCCCTTTACCGGTTTTAGTCTGCGTTCCCTTCAACCGAATTTCGCCATCCGTGACATTCACCTGATCCCAGATCAACCGCGCCGCCTCAAATGGGCGCAACCCACCGAACATGCAAATAGCAACGAACGGTACCAGTCGGCCATTCTCATGTTTTTCCGCCGCGCGCAGGAGCGCCTCGCATTCCGACACTGGCAGAACGACTGGCTCACGATCGTCATCATTCGACGTGCCCTCGATCTCGACCGCATAGCACGGATTGTTGATGGTCCAATGCCGTTTCCCTTTCATGCACCAGGTAAAGAAGCTGGAAATAGCGCGACAATCCGCGTCCTTCGTATCTGGCGACACATCGCGGTTCGCCAAATAGTTTTCCACGTGTTCGGGAATCACGTCGATCACGCGCACGTTGCCGACAGCAGTGACGAAATTCTTCACGCGATGTTTCAAGTTCAACTTTGTCTTCGGACGCAACTCACCGGTGTTATCCAGCCACGTTTTGTATAACTCAAGCGCGTCATCCAGCCTGGGCGATTCTTTGATTGCTTTCGGCTTGCCCGTTCGCAGCCAATGATCCAACGCGGTCAATAAATCTTCATCCCGATCGAGTCGTTTGAAAGCCGCCTCAGCGATTGCAATCTGTTCATCCGTCAAACGCGTGGAGCGCAGGGCAGCCGCGCCGTTCGTTGCGTGGAACTCACCTTCCAATTCCGTGTAGCGATATTGCGCCTCCTGCGGATCCGCAAAATTCTCTCGCACCCGTTTGCCATTGCGTTTAATCCCGCTGACACGCCAGCTGACCGTGGACGTTCGAGGATTAACAAACTTGAGGATTTTGAACCGCTGTTTCGGCGCCTTCATATTGCCTGCGATACTCTCCGATTCGCGGCCTTATGTCAACCGCATGGCAACCGATTTTTATTTTTATTAAATTGCTGAGATATTCCGCATATTTAGATCGTCCCTTCGGGACTTATCGTTCTTCTTCGCATTGTTCCCGGCGTTAAAACGCCGGCTGTTTCAAATGTGCCTCCGGCGCAGAATGGCGTTGAAACGAGCGCCTGTGGTTAGCCGCCGCTTTAACCGGCGATTTCACCGATTTCTCTTGCACATCATCGCTGTTTCATCTGTGTTTTATTCGTGGGCATGAAACCTTTGAGAACCGTGTTAACGAGCGTCGCCGTTCTTTGTATCGCGGCGTTTGCGATCAACCTCCGCGCGGCCGAGACCAACACCGCCGATACCTTCCGCGTGATGACCTACAACATCCATCACGGTGAAGGCCTCGACAAAAGGATCGACCTGCCGCGCATCGCTGCACTCATCAAACGCGAAAAAGCTGACATCGTCGCCTTGCAGGAGGTAGACAAAGGCGTCAAACGCACCGACCGCCGCGACCTCACGATCGAACTCGCCAAACTCACCGGCATGACGGGCGTTTTTAGCAACAACTTCAATTTCCAGGGCGGCGAATACGGCAACGCCATCCTCACGCGCTTCCCTGTTCTGGCGCTCACCAACAGTCACTACCACATGTTATACACGAACGAACAGCGCGGCATTCTGCAGGTCACGCTCGATATCAATGGCAAAAAAATCCTTTTCATGGACACGCACATCGATTTCCGTCCCGGCGATGCCGAGCGAATAAAAAATGTCGGCGAAATCAAACAGCTCGTCACGGCGCACCGCGACCTGCCGATCATCATCTGCGGCGATTTCAACTCCAAACCCGATAGCGCGACTCACGCAGCCGTGTCGGAATTTCTGACCGACACCTGGCCAATGATCGGCAAAGGGCCGGGCAACACATTCCCCGCCGACAAACCTAATCGCCGCATTGACTACGCCTGGATTTCGCGCGAAACGATCGAGCCGGTTGGAGCATGGGTGCCGCAAACCGAGGCGTCCGACCATCGACCCGTGATGTTCGAATTCAGGTTGAAGTAAACAGGGTTGAGGTGCGTTTTGACATAGAGTGATTCCAGTCGTCGCGAAGCGGATGAAATGCGTGCGGCCTGCGGCCGCCTGTGTTGCAATGCGCGCCATAAAACCGTAACTAGAGAATCCGCAAAACGAATATGATTCAGTTCCACTTTGTATTTACGCTCAGTTTTGTAATTAGCTGCACATGTTGTCTGGCAGAGCAATCCTCAGAAACAATCCTGCGGGTGATTGGCAATCCGCTAACATCTACGAACGAATTCGTTGATGCTCTAAAAGCACTCAGTGACTCGAGGCAAACGAACGAGCCTGCTTCTTTCTGGACGACAATTGCAAACAATCCCAAGTATAGCTGTGAGAATCGAACCAAGGCCGTGTTACAACTCGCGCACCGACATTTTCGACCTGGCATGACATTTAAGGAAATAGGCCAACTGTTTGATCACCCGAATTGGATCGATCCTCTGTCGCTCGGGGGTCCATCATTTTCGGGCGGGTTGCCACCGCATTTCAGTGAACAAGATGGTTTGGCATTTGTTTCGATTGTAGCGTGTAAACGCTCACCGCATCCCCAACTATACTTTCGTTCCAGTCAGGACCATTTTAAAGGTGCGGATGAACTGTACCGGTGCCTTAAAGGAGAGGCGACAAATTCACAAACGGCAAACGTTAAGGTCGACGAGATTGTGTCCTGTGAGCGTATCCATGGAGAGTGGGTTTATAATGCGTGGGGGATCTCGCCAGAAACAATCCAAGCTCCAAAGCCACGAAAGAAACCTGCGTTGTCGAAATAAACACAAGAGATATGGCATTGAAAATTCCTATCCAAACGCCTGGGAACGATTGCCCTCAATCATTGCGACTGGGACTGACAACGTTTGTCAGTTTGGAATCCCGAGGGGATGAATGAAAATAGCCCGACGTTTTAACGTAAATTTCCAGGAGCAATAAATTTCAGCGCGTTCGTCGCATACCGGCGCACATAGCCGCTTTGATCCCGCAGAGCGCACTGCAACGCAGGAACACTCGACGCTGCCTCCCGGCCGAATTCTTGAATCGCGGCAATGGCACGCACTCGAGTCTCTTCGTTTGTCGAAGACAACGCGTTGGTCAACGCCGGTATGACGCGGTCGGATTCGGAGTGAATTCTTCCGAGAGCGCTAATTGCATCTGCCACCACCATCGGGTCATCGTCTGCACTAAGATTAAGCAACGTTGTAATCAACAGCGGTTTGCTGATCGTGCTGCGCTCGATCTGCCAAATCTCCACGCGAGCAGCTTGATCTTTTGGAAAACCACACCGGTGCGCTGCATGAAACAAATAAACAATTCCTTCGGTACTGATAGACCGAATGGCCAATGCGGTTCGGGTCGCCTGCTCCGAATTTCTGGTAGTTTCAAAATCGCGTTCGAGAGGCGCCAATGCCGGAGCAGCGTTGGTGCCGAGAATTCCGAACCCGATAAGGGCTCGGTGATTGTTCTTTGCATCCTTTGCATCAAAAAACTTGTGAATTCTCGTAAGAGGAGAACGCAACACCACCGGGCGTTTCCAAAATGCGTCGTCCAAAGGACTCAGAAACGGACTGCACGCCGAATTCCATTTGACCAAATTGGGGAGAGCGTTGGTCCCAAAAGCTCTTACAGCGATCGCGGCGCGCTCGGCTTTTGGCGGTGAGTCAAAGTCATCCAACCACTCACTCAACTTCCGCCCATTATAAGAAGGCTCTTTTTCGTGAAGGCAGAAGAACCAAAAAGCAACGACGGCAATCAATCCACCCACAGTCATCAGCACGATCTTCCGCCGTTTCCTCACGACGGCAGCGTCGCAGTTCAATGTGTCGTCATCAAGGTTCAATGTTCCTCAACTGTTGACCTCAAAATCGCTGCCCGTTACAGTCCAAAACCTATGGCAGCGACTCTCACCATTCATGACGAGACGACCTCTGGGCAACGGACCAATACGTTTTCTCTGGATTGCCTGACCGAGCATCTGACCGTTCGCGAGTTGATTCGCGCGCGTATCTATCAGGAGGTTCAGGACTATAATCAAAAGGAACCGGAATACTTCAGCGGCCTGGTCGAACCAACGAACGCTGAACGGGTCTTGAACGGCTACAAAATCAAAGCGAAACGCAAGATCGATTGGGAAGAACAATTCAAACGCGCCCTCGAAGGTTTCGAACGCAACCGCTTCTTCGTTCTGGTCGGCGATCGTCAGGCCGAAAGTCTGGAAGATCGATTCGAAGTCAAAGTGAACACGGAAGTTTCTTTCGTGAAACTCGTCCCATTGGTCGGCGGCTAAAAGAAAACTCTGGCATGGAGGATCCGCGTCAATTGTTACCCAATCCGTTGGTGTTTGAACCCGTTCATCTCACCAATATTATCGCCCGACTGCGCCGTGGTGATGCGCCTGCTCGTGTTGGTCCCGACAACTTTCCCATTTACGACGACGATCCGCTTCACGAATGTCATCAAAAGGTGAGTTCCATTTTGGCTCTGGGTGATTATACCGTGCCATTATTTGTAATAAATAACGAACAACGACGCGTTCTCCAGGATCGGCTGACCAATCAAAGCGCAGCGACGAACATTCTGTTGTCGAAGTTTGATTCGAATACGATTCTGCAAGCGCTCCTTCAGCGCATCCAGTGGGCATTTTTACGATATTGCGCATGGAACATGGGCGTGCAGGAATTGCAGGGTTCAAGCGGCCACATCGGAACTTTGGGGCACCTGTTCGAAAGATGGGCCGGCTTACGAACGCGAATGTCGGCCGACCAATGGTCGACGTATTTCCAGGCGTTTGATTGGCCTTATGAAATTGCATTTACGACGGACTGGATGAGGGCCGGCTGGATCCGGCTGATGCTTGTTGAAACGTTAAGCCTCTCAACGTTTCTTGTCCGCCTCGAAGAATCCTTTGCGATCGTGCCTCCAGCCGCTCGAACCCAGATTCAAATTTTACAGGAATTACTGGCGCGACATCCGGGCGAAATCGCAAAGCGAGCGCTGGCGAGCAAGCTCCAGATACTCTTGCACGGCGCTAACGTGTTTGGAATCGAACCCGGTGAAGCGTGGGCAACGCGCGCGATCCAGGATCTTAAGACAATGCCCAAAGAGCAGGTGCAAGATTGGATGGAGCTCCTCCAATTCTGCGCCACATCCACCGCGTCTAAACCAAGCGGCAAATGGCTAAAACGCGCCAAAGAAATCGTCGGGCAATTACCGGCAGATACATTCACGAAAACCGTCCTGCAATGGTTCGATCTGGTCGCCGAACCCAAGCCGCTCATCAGTCCGCCCATCTCACTGCATGCTCCAGAACCGTCGTTCCTCATTTCCGAAACGAATGCGACAATTCTTCGCGGCCTGGTCTGGTGCTTTGCCGGGTCGACTGACCCGCAAGTTGCTTTCGCCATCTCGACGCTGGCACAAGTTTGTTTCAAAAAAGTGCCCGGGCTTGGACCACGCTGTCCGCGTGTCGGCAATGCCTGTTTGTACACGTTGAGCGTCACTTCCTCGGAACACGCGGCCGCTCAACTCAGCCGTTTGGATTCAGTCGTCAAACAGCCGACCGCCAAAAAGCGCATCGGCCAATCACTCGATGCGATCGCCAATCTTACGGGTCAAACACGGGCTGACCTCGAAGAGAAATCGGTCCCGACTTTCGACCTGGATGCCGAAGCGAAACGTCAGATCCAGTTCGCGAATCACTTCGCCGAGATACGCGTCATCGAAGGTCGCGATGTGGAGGTTTCATGGTTCAGCAAAGAAGGCAAACCATTGAAAGCCGTGCCGGCCGACGTCAAACGCGATCAGGCCCAGGAATTGCGCCAGTTGCGCAAGCTCGCTAAAGAAATTCAAAGCATCGTGTCCGCACAACGGATTCGCATCGAGCGCTTGCTCGCCAGGGAACGCGAGTGGGAACTGGCTGTGTGGAAACAGCGCTACCTCGACCACGCTCTCATCGGACCGTTATCGCGACGGTTGATTTGGCATTTTAAACTCGGAGAAAAAACAGCCCTCGGCATTTGGTTCGATGGAAAGATCGTCGACGTCAATTCGCAGCCGCTCGACTGGCTTGCACGAGAAACGCGCGTGCGTTTGTGGCATCCCATCGGCTTTGCCGTTGAAACCGTCGCAGCCTGGCGTCGCTGGCTCGAGAACAATCAGGTTTGCCAACCGTTCAAACAGGCGCATCGCGAAATCTACGTTCTGACCGACGCGGAATTACAAACCGAAACTTATTCCAACCGTTTCGCCGCGCACATTATTCGGCAACATCAGTTCGCCGCCCTCGCCAAGGAGCGCGGTTGGAAATATGAATTGATGGGTGGCTTCGATCGCCACAGCACTCCCACGCTGGACCTTCCCGACCGAAATATGCTCGCGGAGTTCTGGGTGATGCAAACAGACGGACAGGACCTGTCCGATTCGGGCATCTCGCTTTATCTCTCAACCGACCAGGTCCGGTTCGTTCGAGGCACAAATGGCCTGTCCCTTAACGACGTGCCTGCCGTGACGTTTAGCGAAGTCATGCGCGACGTCGATTTATTCGTCGGCGTCTGCAGCATGGGTAATGATCCGACATGGCAGGACGCCGGCGAAGCTGCTGGTCAATACTGGCATGACTTCTCTTTCGGCAACCTGACGGAATCAGCAAAAACACGCCGCGAAGTTCTCGAACGGCTGCTGCCGAAACTTAAAATCGCCAAGCAATGTTCGCTCCTCGAAAAATTCCTCGTCGTTAAAGGCACCATTCGCACCTACAAAATCCATCTGGGCAGCGGAAACATTCTGATGGAGCCAAACGACCAGTATCTTTGCATCGTACCCAAAGCCGACGTGTCTGGTTCTGAAAAAGTTTTCTTACCGTTTGAAGGCGACCGCACCCTTGCCATCATCTTGAGCAAAGCATTTCTGTTGGCCGAAGATTCCAAAATTAAAGATCAAAGCATTGTGAACCAGATCCGCGGCAAGTGATTTGAGCCGACGCTAAAGCTTTAAACGGATTGTTTTATCGCAGAATTAAATGCTTGTAAGGGTTCACCTCACACGCGTATAACCATCCTAAAGCGTTCCCCAAACCACGCCCCAGCCATGTATCGGCTACTGTTATTTTGGATCACGGCGATGTTTTTGACTGAGCAGGCCTCGGCGCAGTGGCTGACTAATCTAGCTTCATTCAACGGCGCGACTGGCGCGCAGCCCATCGCTTCGCTGATTCAGGCCAATGATGGCAATTTCTATGGCACGACCACGAACGGCGGCGCTTCCGGTTATGGCACGGTTTTTAAAATGACGCAGGCAGGCGCGTTGACGGCGCTCGCATCGTTCAACAGCAACAACGGCGCGCGGCCGATGTCCGGTGTCATTCAAGGCACGAACGGAAATCTTTTCGGCACGACCCGCGATGGCGGCGCGAATAATCTCGGCACTGTATTCACGGTCACGCTCGGCGGCACGTTGACGCGATTGTATTCTTTCAGCGGATCGGACGGTTCGCATCCCTACGGCGGATTGGTCCAGGCGAATGACGGGAATTTCTATGGAACAACCTTCGACGGCGGCGCGGTCAATCTCGGCACTATTTTCCAAATCACCTCCGCCGGCATATTGAGCAAACTTGCGGACTTCGCCCAAACCAACGGCGGCAATCCGACCGCGTCGTTGATTCAAGCAATCGACGGAAGTTTTTATGGAACGACGCCGACGGGGGGAAATCTTACGACCAATGGCGTGACGTTTCTTTATGGCACGGTTTTTCAATTCGCTTCCGGAACGATCACAGCGCTGAATTCATTCGGGCCTGACAACGGCGCGCTGCCTTATGGAACGGTTGCGCAGGGTGCCGATGGAAATTTTTACGGCACAACGATTGGACCCGCGAACGGAACGGCTTTCAAGATGCAGTCCGACGGCACGCTCACGTCCAGCGCATTGAACAGTGACGGCGACCAACCCTTCGGCGCGCTCATTCAGGCGAGCGATGGGAATTTTTATGGAACAACGCGACAAACCGTTTTCCAGATGACGCCGGACGGCACGATTACGACGGTCACCAATATCAGCGGG
>JAICXV010000215.1 GCA_025934545.1 Verrucomicrobiia bacterium | reverse complement strand
GGGCCGGACTGCAGCAGATACCATCGATTTTTCACGTCATTGTATTAGCGATCCACATGGCAACGGGGCGCGGACTTCAGTCCGCTTCGCCTTTGGATCGCCTTTAGCCGTTCGGATTTGAAGCGGATTAAAGCCCGCGCTCCCTTCTGTTGTAACTTGCGTGTTCAAAAACTTGTCTAATAAAAATCAGTCCAAAACCGTTTATACGCATTGACCGACGATACGCATCCGTTACAATTTTCCTTCTTTGAACCCGTAAACAACTCCAATTTATGAAGCAAAACTCTGATAAAATTGGCGGCGCGGGCGAATCCCGCCGCTCATTCATTAAAAAATCCAGCATTGCCGCTGCTGCTGTGGCTGCTGCGACCAACATTCTCAAAACTCCTGTTTACGGTCAAACGCAAGCCCCGTCGACTGGTCGCGTCATCGGCGCGAACGACCGCATCGTTGTCGGTTACATCGGCGTCGGCGGACAGGGCATGGCCCACGTCAAAACGCAAAAGACCGACGCGTCCGCGAACAACATCGCGCAAGTCGCTGTTTGCGACGTTTCCAAATATCGCCAGAACCACGCCAAGCAAACGATCGGTGGCGACGTCGCCATGTATGACGACTATCGCAAGCTGCTCGAAAATAAAGATATCGACGCCGTCACGATTGCGACCGTCGACCATTGGCACACCAAGACAGCCATCGCCGCGATGGAATCCGGCAAGCACGTCTATTGCGAAAAGCCGATGACCCGTTACCTCGGTGAAGCGTTCGATTTTCATGATGCGGTCAAGCGCACCGGCAAAATTTTCCAACTCGGTTCCCAGGGTTGTTCCGCCGCCGGTTGGCACAAAGCCGCCGAAATGATCCAGGCCGGTAAAATCGGCCAGATGATTTGGGCACAAGGTTTCTATTGCCGCAACACTCCGGACGGCGAATGGAATTATCCCATCCAACAATGGTGCACCGCCGCCGACACGAATTGGGATGCCTGGCAGGGCCCTGTGAAGAAGAAAACGCCGTTCAATGCCGACGCCTACTTCCGCTGGCGCAAATATTATCCGTACTGCGCCGGTCTCCTCGGCGACCTCGTCCCGCATCGTTTGAACCCGCTCATGCTCGCGACCGGCAACCCGGAATTTCCGAAACGCGTTGTCAGCATCGGCACCAAGAGCGTCCATTCCGACCGCCTCAAAAAAGACGGCACGCCCGAACGCGACGTTCCCGAGCACGTTGAAATTCTCGCCGAATTCCCAAGCGGCTGCCTGCTCTCGATCGTTTGCAGCACCGTCGCCGCCAAGAGCCCCGGCTTCGTCATCTACGGACACAAAGCCAGCCTCGACATTGGCAGCAGTGGCGAAAGCATCCAGGTGACCGTCGAACAACCCTTCGCCGAAGGTGGCAAATTCGAAGATACCGCGCTCGAAAACCAGACCATCAAAGGCCTGACTCCGACTGAAAACATCGGTGCGCACGAGAAGAACTGGTTCGACTGTATTCGCGCGAACAATCCGAAAACCAACGCGAACATCGATCTCGCGACCCGCGCGCAGACCGTTATCTCGCTCGCCGAAATGTCGCAACGCCTCAACATGGCCTGCATGTTCGACGAAAAGACCCGCAAGGTGACCACCGAAAACGGCAAAGCCGTCAAACCGATCACCTACGGCACGTTGGAATTGTCGTAAGCTAACAATTCTTCACCAGACCTCGCGTGAACAACGCGAGGTCTTTTTACGTACGGAGCGCGGACTTTAGTCCGCTTCCGCTCCATCGTTTAATAAACCGTAGGAGTTTCCAACCCGCGCACAGCTCGCACGCTAAACTCTTCAAAGACTTCTTTCGTCCAAACCTTTTCCTCCTTAAGTTCCGTCCCGAATGTTTCCGGCATTCATAACGACAATTCTGTATTCGATCTCGACGATCTGCGCGACGCGCTCGGCCAAGATGCTTGGCGGCACCGAAGCCAACTTCTGGCGCATCACCGTCGCGACCTTTTCGCTCGCGCTTTGGGCGTACACCTTCGGCCTCGGAATGACCGGCATCGCGTTCCCGTTATTTTTCATCAGCGGCATGATCGGGGTCGGTTCCGATGTCTTCCTGTTCCAGGGATTGCCCCGGCTCGGTTCGCGCCTGACGTCGCTGCTGGTCCAGTGCGGAACTGCGGTGGCTGGAGCGACGATTGAATGGCTTTGGCTCGGAACGCGGTTGACGCTTCCGCAAACGATGGCGTGCTGCACGATTCTGGTCGGCGTCGCCATCGCTCTCGCGCCGGGTGAACATCTTACGTTTTCACGCAAACAATGGATTCTGGGAATTGGATTTTGCGTAATGGCGGCAGTCGGCAATGGTTTCGGCGCGGTCCTCAGTCGAAAAGGATTCGCCGTCGCCGCGACCCATCGTCAACCGATCGATGTCGGCACAGCCGGATTTCAGCGCCTGGTTGGCGGTTTGATTATCTGCGGCCTGGCGTTGCTCATCGTTAAACGCCGTGAAGTATGGGCGCAAATCGTTCATCCCGAAGCCCCCCGTGTTCCAAACAGCGTCAAATGGAAAACGGCATGGCCATGGATCGTCGCCAACGGACTGGCTGGCCAAACCCTTGGCATGTGCTTCTTTAATTGGGCGCTAAAAACCACGCCGACCGGTTTAGTCCTCGCGCTCGTGGCGACAACGCCGCTCGTAATTATTCCATTTGCGTGGAAGTTTGAAGGCGACAAAGCGCATCGGCGTTCGGTCATCGGCGGAGCGATTGCCGTCGCCGGTGTGATTGCGCTTGTCCTGGTCGCAAAGAAATAATTGCTCTATGGAATCGAAGGAACAAAAAAAGGCGCGAGTCATAAAGATCATCGCGACGCTCAAAAAAACCCATCCGGACGCCAAACTCGCGCTCGATTTTACCAACCCGCTTGAGCTGTTGATCTCGCTCATCCTCGCCGCGCAATGCCGCGATGACCTCGTCAACACCGTCACGCCCGCTCTGTTCAAGAAATATAAAACTGCCGCCGATTACGCGAAGGCAAACCCGGCAACGTTGCAGGAAGAGATTCACAAAATCAGTTTCTTCCGCGTCAAAACTAAATCGATCATCAAAGCGACCACTTTTCTCGTCGAAAATTTTGGCGGGAAAGTGCCGGACAAATTGGACCAATTGCTCGAAGTGCCGGCTGTCGGACGCAAGACCGCCAACGTGCTTCTTGGAAATGCTTTTGGAATTCCCGGCATCGGCGTTGACCGCCATGTCGCGCGCGTTTCCGGACGACTTGGATTAACTAAAAACGAAGACCCCGACAAAATCGAAGCCGATCTGACGCCGATTGTTCCAATCAAAGACCAGATAAAATTCTGTCATCTCCTCCAATACCACGGCCGTCGAATTTGCGTGGCGCGCATTCCGAAATGTCCCGAGTGCTCGATCAATTCCCTCTGCCTTTATCCGAATAAAACCAAACCTGTTTAAGTATCGCACGTTTGAAGTGTGCGACACGAGCAAGTCCCGCTTCGTTCAATGCCGGTCTGACGCTAACGTCCGTTGGCCGTTGACTGGCAACGTGAAGATTAACCGGACCGGATTTCTTTTCAGCGTGATCGTTTTGCTGATGCTGCCGGCCTTCAAATGCGTGGCGGTGATTTCATACCGCCCCGGTGGCAAACCATCCGGCAGTTGAAAAAGGCCATTGGTGTCCGTCACCGCGAAGTAGGGATTGTTGACTACACCAACGTAAGCCAGCATCCAATCGTGCACCTCGCATTTGATCCTCACGAAAATCTCCGGCCTGCCGAATTTTCGTTCATCCGTTTGGTCCTGGAGGGGCTGGGCAAAATTAAACTCCTCATTGCCTGAGACTCTTGGCATCGCGTGCACATTGTGCAGCACCGGATCAGAATTTTTAATTTGGATCGTCTGATTGACCATCGCGCCAATGACGGTTGGTTGATACAGACAATTCTTTTGGTCGAGCACCACCGGCGGCGGCGGATTAAATTGTTTCGTTTCCAGCCCTTTCGAAACGTAAACCAAAACGTTCGCCAACCCGCCGTCGTGATCGATGACATAACGTTGTGTGGTCACCGGGTTCGAATGCATCGCGCCGCAAGTCGGATCGAATTGAATCACTGTTTCCGCTGGCGGCGTTCCGAGCAGCATGACGCGGCCGAAAACACCGTGAGCTTCCGCCGTCGTTTTCGGCAGTTCGATCACACTTGGCGCGGGAATAACGACTGGTTGGACTGCAACGGCCGGCGCGTCCGTCGGCAAAGGCGCGGGTGACCGAACAGGCTCAGCCGCTTTCACCGGCGCTTCTTCGGGATTGGTCGACGCGTGGCTGCGCGAACTGCGCATTTTTGGAAACGCCTGACGAATGGCCGCATCCGAGTTGGACCCGTTCGTGGAAAGTTCGATATTGGGTCCGGTCTGCAACGCCTCGATTTGTTTTCGGCCATTGATGAGCAACAGCACCAGGCAGCCAAAAATCAATACAAGCATCAGCAGGATCAACTTCTGCACGAGGGGCGTTCTGGGAATGTTCATAGTGCGGCTTTGGTAGTAAACACCGGTCGAGCAACTTAGTCGCGCGCAAATTCAAGTCGGTTCGAAATGAATCGCTGAACCGCGCCTGCTCAACTACTATGGAACAGGAGTTTTGAGATTATGAAGTTAAACACGTTTTTCATGGGTCTGTTGGCCGCCGTCGCGCTGGTGGTGGCATGCAACAAGGACGCGACGTCCAAACAACTGGAAAAAGCGCAGAACGACGCCCGGCAGGCTGCGGACGATATGAAAGATTATACGTACTCGCAAAAGGACGCGTTCGTTAAAAAAATGCAGGGCCAATTGGATGCGCTCAAAACGAATTTGGATGATCTATCCGCAAAGATTGAGACGTCGAGTGACAAGGTCAAAACCGAAGCCAAACCCAAGCTGGAAGCTTTGCGTGCGCAGCAACAGCAACTGAGCGTGCAATTGGACAAAGTAAAAGGCGCAACCGAATCAACATGGGAAAGTGTGAAGTCAGGATTCAAGTCAGCTTACGAATCATCGCGTGAAGGCTTCAACAAAGCCCGCCAATGGGTCAGCGACAAAGTCGCTCCGTAAATACTGACCTTCGCAGTGTCCGTTATTTGTTTGCGCCGGATCCACTGAGGATTTTCTGCCGTTCAATAATGCGCATCAAGTAAGCGGCTCGGGCCTCGGTTTGATTTTGTTTCAACGCCTGCGTTGCTAACTCCATTGATTGTTTGACGTCGCCGGAGTTAAAAGCGGCTGCGGCAAGATGAAATGTTGAGTTGTCGTCTTTGACCTTTTCGTTCGTGTTCCACTGTCGTTTTTGAAAGACACACGGCGCATTAGCTCCGTCTCCTTTTC
>JAICXV010000780.1 GCA_025934545.1 Verrucomicrobiia bacterium | reverse complement strand
AGGTGATAAGGAAATTATGTATTTGGCAAAATACATGGGCAAAGACCGGCAAGGGTTAACGTCGCCTCGAACACTTTCTTATTTTGTTTATCGAACGCGATGAGTCGCTTGTTCGCCACGATGACATCAACGGTTTTAAATGCGAAAAAAAGTGGAACGCCCGTCAGGTCAGTTTTAAAATCGGTCGGTTGCTGGCCGAGCCATCGCCGCAGCGTCACACTATAAGTGCTTTCGTCGACCTCTTTAAATCCGCCGCCTTCATTGCGTTTCAATTCATTAAAGATCTCTTCAGCGGCCGCCCCGGCGGGGCTCGACGCGGTCAGGTTTCCGTTGATGATCGAATTGCCGGGCTTTTTCATCGTTTGCACCGTCGTCGTTTTTAAATCAACCAATCGTACCTGCATCTCGACCAAGTTTTCGCCTGACGAAAAAAACTCGCTGCTCTGCTCGACGACCTTTGTCCGGAAATTTTTCCGGTCATCCAGTTCCTGGTGCAGCAAAACGCGCGCAGTTGGCAAGACCGTCACCGGCAACTCGCCTTTGACACTCTTCACCGATGGTTTTGGCACATCAATTTGGTTCGTCTGCACTGTGCCGGAAGGAAGCTCGATACGGGTCAGAACCCGACGCGTTGCGGTCGGCGCGCTCACCAGAAGGATATTGGATTCACTCGGCGTGAAACCGATCAAATGTCCGCCAATGGGAATAGAATTTTTGACATTGCCGGTCGCGCGATCCAGGCATTTGAGCGACGTGTTAAAACAAATCCAGATGTTGTCCTTATCGACGAACACATTTGGTTTCCCGTCGGCATAATCAGAATAATCAAACGAATCATCGCTATCCGCCGCCGGTGCCGCTTTGCCTGCGTCCTTGATGTCGGTCGACCAAACATCCTTTCGAGTTTTGATGTCGTGCAAGCGCGCCGTCTTATGCGTGACGATCAAAAGCTTGTTGTCGCCGAGAAATTGCGAGTGCGACTGAGTGCTGCCGCCGATCTTGATTGTGTAAACAACTTTCGGCATCGACCCCGTGAAATCGTACCAATACCACGCGGCAATCAATGCGAAAACGACCGCCACCGTGCCAACCGTTATCCACGCGCCCTTGCGAAACGCGCGCGCTTCCACGCTCCGTTTCTGGAATTTATATTTCGGAACGCGGATGCCCTGTTGCTCCGCTTGATAACGGCATCCGATCGAGCACAAATAACCGAACATCGACATGCATTCTGGGCAAATCGGCTTTTGGCAAACACAACAATGCGCCGCGGCAGGAATACTCGTGTGCCGATTACACATCTCCGCCGCGGCTGCGGCTACCGCCACTGGTGCGCCGTCGGCGACCGGCGCCGCAACTGCAATGGGAGCCGCCACCGGCACTTGCGCTGCTGCGCCAGCCATGCGCAAACGAGGTTTTTGAGCCGGGACCGCCGGAGGAGTGGGCGCGGCTTGCGGCGGAGCAGTCTGCGCTGGAGCACCCTGTGCCAGCAACGCATTCGCGGCCTCGGTTCCATCGATCCCACAAGTCGGACACGCGACGCGAATGGGCATGCGGCCATTGATCGGCTCAACGTCGAACGAATAGCGCGTGCCGCATTGGCAATTCAGTTTGATCAGCATGTTAACGT
>JAICXV010000593.1 GCA_025934545.1 Verrucomicrobiia bacterium | reverse complement strand
CTCACGTCGGCTGCTACGTAGTTATTTCCGGCTCTCGGGACGCAAATGCTCATCAAACCAATCGGCGCACAATTCCACATCCTGCATAATATTCCCCCATCCGTGCCCCTTCCCTTCTCTCACCACCAACTTCGTCACGCCGCCGACCTCTTCGCAACGTTTCAAGAATGTCTTCGCCTGGTAGATCGGGACCAGCGTGTCCGCGTCACCATGGAATATCATGATGGGGGGCATGTTCGAATGAACGAAATAGATCGGTGAAACCTCGCGTTCAAGTTTGAGCCGGTCCTGCTCGTCATCCGCTCGCGGTCCGAACGCCGGCTTGAATTGTTTGAGCACCCCGTTGCCGAGCGCTTCGTCGCCAGGTTTGCTGTAATTCAGGAAATCAGTCGGTGGAAAAAAGCAGGCCACGCACTGGATTTCGCTGCTCTCGCGATCAATCGGATCCTTCGCCCCGGCAGGTCCGTTCGTCCCTTTCACCGCCATCATCAAGGATAAATGCCCACCCGCGCTCGCGCCGGAAATTCCGATGTGGTCCGGATCGATATGATATTTTTTTGCGTTGTGACGGATGAATCGTATCGCCCGGTGAATGTCCTGCTCGATTTCGGGAATCGTGAACTTCGGTTGTGACCCGTGCACCACCGCAAACAACGTGTATCCGTGATCCAGAAACGGTTTGTAAAACGCACCGTTGACGCTTTCATGCGCCGAAAACCAGCCGCCGCTCACCATGAACGCGATGCCGAGCCCCTTCGGCTTTGCGGGCTGAAATACATCCATCGTCAGGGCCGTTCCAAATTTCCGGCCATAAATCACATCTTCCGTCCGCGTGAAGTCCGCCGCACCTGCCTTGACCGCACAGCAAAGGATAAGGAATAAAAAAATCCGAGTGACTGCTTTCATATTTCGTCGTCTCCGTAACCTGCAACTTTCAACGTCCAACCTGCAACCGCTTCATTCCCAAAGCCTGAAAGGAATCGCGCTTTGTTCCATAAAAACACCGCACCTCGGGCATTTCGCCGGCGCGTTCCAATCCTCAACCCGATGATAGTTCGAAACAGGGCATTGCGGCTTAAAACGGATCCATTTGTAATGCCTCACACCCTTGAAAGGCAATCGGTTTAACACGGCCTCGAAATTTGGCGGCGTGGTCAATGGCCGCGCTGGCGAAAGCACATTTTGCAACCGCAACCCAAACCCCTGCTCCTTGCCCGTATCCGGAACGCGCAATCGGGTGACGGCATCGAAAAGCTGTTTGCAGTCGCGGCATAAAACCGTTTGCACGGCAAAGTTCAACCCGCGCTCCGCCCGCCCGGAAACCTTCGCGCGATATCCGCATTTTGAGCATTCAAATAAATAGGAGCGACCCATGAGTATCAAGCAGTGCAAAGTTGTTCAGCCATTATCCTGTCACGTTATGTCTTTCGAATGCAACGAATGGGCTGAATGAGCAAGAGCCATGAACGTATCAACGTCGAGCAAGCACCTCATGGAAAATCCAGCAAAGCGGCCCTTACATCTTCGTTAGTGACTTTTACCCCTGGTGGGGATTTTGAAATAATAAGGCCAGATCTGCGGTCTCTCACCAGACGCGGTGGCCTGGTTGCTCGGCGCTCGGGAGTCAGCACGATTGAGCCGCCTTCGACTTTGCACATGAATTTAGCTCCCGCCCTTAAACGCAATCTTAGCCTCGCGGACTTCGGGAGGACAACTCGACCTCTGCTGGACAGGGTGGCTTTCATGATTGACGTACTGCCTAAGTTTCGGGCCACTTTCGCATTCGAGTCAACCACATCGTTGCGCACGGGTTGACTCTTGATTGCCTTGATGTCTCCTTTAGCTGTGCAGCGCATGAAGAACTCGCTCCTTTGCCTTTTGCTCGTGTCGCCGCTGGTTGGCTTCAGCGCCGGAAAACAACTCACCGGCGTCTACGCGCCCGCGCCAAGTCCAGCGCTTTCACCGAAAGACGCCCAGGCGGCGTTTCATCTCCCGCCCGGATTCGAAGCGCGCCTGTTTGCAGCCGAACCCGATATTGTAAATCCCGTCGCCATGACCTGGGATGAGCGAGGCCGTTTATGGGTCCTGGAGCTTTACGAATATCCGCTCGGCGCGCCCCCCGGTGCAAAACCTCGTGACCGCATCAAAATTCTTGAGGACACCGACAACGATGGTCGCGCCGACAAAGCGACTGTTTTCGCCGATGGCCTGAACCTTGCCACCGGTCTGGCGCTCGGAAATGGCGGCGTTTACGTCGGGCAAGCGCCGGACTTTCTGTTTCTTCAAGACACGAACCACGATGATGTCGCGGACACGCGCAAAGTTTTGCTCACCGGCTTCGGATTGGATGATCGCCACGAACTGCTGAACGGATTCACGTGGGGTCCGGACGGCTGGCTATACATGACTCATGGCGTATTCACCCATTCGAAAGTGAAAATTCCTGAGGCTTCAACGCCCGGAGTTGAGGTGACCGCCGCAGTCGCGCGTTATCATCCGTATACAAAGAAATTCGAAGTCTTTGCCGACGGCACCAGCAATCCGTGGGGCCTGGATTTTGATCGCTACGGAAATGCGTTTGTCAGCGCTTGTGTGATCGACCACCTCTTTCACATGGCGCCGGGCGGAATCTATGTCCGCCAGGGCGGCACGCCCGCGAACCCGCACGCCTACGAACTTCTGCCTTCGATCGTCGATCACAAACATTACATGGCCGCCTATTGCGGCATCTGCATTTATCAGGGCGACCAATTTCCCGAGGAATATCGCGGCCGTGT
>JAICXV010000795.1 GCA_025934545.1 Verrucomicrobiia bacterium | reverse complement strand
GATGTTCAAGGTTGCCGCAAATTAGTAAAGCCACTGGCAATTTACGGCATGAACGCGATCACCGTTTTTATCCTTACCGGGTTGCTCGGTCGGTTAACGATTTTCATTAAATTCGATTACCACGGCAAAACCATCGCGCTTAAAACGTATTTATTTGAGCATATCAAAGCCGCATTCGAAACCGTCGGTGGGCCGCTTGCCACACCGAACAACAGTTCTCTCCTTTACGCACTCTGCTACGTCTTCCTGATGTACGGCGTCTGCTATGTCATGTATCGGAAAAAATGGTTCGTCCGATTTTAAATCGTGGCGCCGATTGTTAATTGGATCTATCGCGGGTTGGCGATCCGCAGGCGCATGAGAACGGGTAGCCACGCCGAATGCCATTCGCCGATACAGCCGATTGCCAATCGGCGCTACATCGGGAATGATTCGCCTTAAATGGACCTGAACATCCACGCGCCTTTACCAAAGAAGCGCGGTTGGCGGATTGGGATTCTGGGGGCCGGGTTCATCGTCGATGATTGTCATTTGCCGGCGTATCGCAAAGCAGGTTTCAACCCTGTCGCTATCGCGTCGCGCACTTATGAAAGTGCCGAACGCGTCGCCAAAACACACAACATTGACAAGGCCTATGCAAACTACGAGCAACTGCTTGATGATAAATCCATCGAAGTCCTCGACGTCGCCGTTCCACCAAACGCGCAACTCGGTTTAATCAAAGCGGCGTGCGCGCGCAAAACCGTCAAAGGCATTCTCGCGCAAAAACCGCTTGGCGTGGATTACGCCGAAGCGGTCGAAGCGGTCCGCGCGTGCGAACAAGCTGGCGTCGTTCTCGC
This sequence comes from Verrucomicrobiia bacterium, assembly GCA_025934545.1. Lineage (GTDB taxonomy): Bacteria > Verrucomicrobiota > Verrucomicrobiia > Limisphaerales > Palsa-1400 > JAICXV01. Next base: position 683 of record JAICXV010000795.1, on the reverse strand, counting down.
GGTAAATCAAAACATGCGTTACGACCAATCGGTTCGCGCCGCCAAAACTCTCTTGCAAAACGGGACTGTTGGCGAACCGATCTTGGCGACAATTGAAATGCGTGCCATCCCGCATTGGATGCCGTGGCAAGCGGACCTTGGCTGGGCGACGTTACGCATCATGTCCATTCATCACATTGATTGCTTCCGTTATTGGTTTGGTGAACCGCAACGCATCATTTGCAGCACGCGCACCGATCCGCGCACGAATTTCAAACACACCGACGGTATCTGCGCTTACATATTGGAATACGCGAGCGGCCTGCGCTGCATCGGCATCGACGATACGTGGACCGGCCCGTCGAAAGAGGGTTGCCCTTCGGAAAACTATATCCGCTGGCGCATCGAAGGAACAAATGGCGTTGCCATCGGCGACATTGGTTGGTGCAAAGATCCATTCACGTCCCCATCGACAATTCGTTTTGCCAACAGAGGCGATAAAACGTTTCATGAACCAAAGTGGAGCGAGAGTTGGTTTCCGGACGCGTTCATCGGAACGATGGCGCAATTGTTAATCGCGTTGGAAAGCGGGACGGAACCGGCCATCAGCGGCAGAGACAATTTGAAAACGATGCAGCTTGTCGACGAGGCTTACGCTTCGGCTAACTCGAGGTCCCAGTCGTAATCGGCGGCAGTTCTGCGTT
>JAICXV010000089.1 GCA_025934545.1 Verrucomicrobiia bacterium | reverse complement strand
TTCGTCGCGCATTTCGGGTCGGCAATAATTGTAGAGGCGCGCGACTTCAGCGAAGGCGGCGAGAACGTCGAGTTGGGCGAGAGCGGCGGCGGTTTGCTGGAGCCGCGGCAGTTGTTCGAGAATTTGTTCGCGGACGCGCTGGAAGAGTTCGTATTCGAGTTTAAGACTGCGTTCCTCGGCACCGAGGATTTTACCTTCCATTTCCTTCAGCTCGGGCGTGATGAAACGTTCGCCGTTCGCAATGGTTTGTTTGCGGACGTATTGCGGCGGGACTTTGTCGAGGTTCGATTTGGTGATTTCGATGTAATAACCGAACACGGAATTAAACCGAATCTTCAGTGAACTGATTCCGGTGCGAGTGATTTCGTCCTGCTGCAGTTTGGCGATCCAGTCTTTGCCGTCGCGCGAGCCTTTTCGCAATTCATCGAGATTAGCGTCGAAACCATCGCGGATGATGCCGCCTTCTTTGAGCGCGAGCGGCGGTTCGTCGACGATGGCGCGGGAAATTAGTTCGACGAGATCGGGTGCCTCGGCCAATTCGTTGCTGAGTTTTTCGAGCAAGTTGGCTGGAGTTTCAGGAGCGGTTTGCGGAATCGGCAGCTCGCGCAAGGTCGTTTCCTGGGCGGCGACAGTGCGGAGGATGCGTTTAATGTTGGGAATTTTTTCGAGCGCTTGTCGCAGGCCATTGAGATCGCGACCATTGCCGGAGCCAACGCTAAGGCGGCCGATGGTGCGTTCGAGATCGCGCACTTCGGCGAGTTCGACGCGGAAATCGTCAAGCGAAGTGGAAGCGTTCAGCCAACGCTGGACGGCGTCTTGCCGCTGTTGAATCGGTTCGATGGCGGCGAGAGGTTGGCTGAGCCAATCGCGCAAACGACGCGCCCCCATCGGCGTGACCGTTTTGTGCAATGCGCCGAACAAGCAGGACGATTTCGGGGCATCGTTGTGACGCGGTTCGAGGATTTCGAGATTGCGCAGCGAAATGGAATCGAGCGCGAGGTAGTCGCACGTTTGGTAAAATGAAAGACGGCTCAGGGCGGAAACGTCGCGGCGCAGATGCTGTGTGAGATAGTGAAGGATTGCGCCAACCGCGCCGATGGCGGCGGCTTTGTCTTTCAAGCCAAAACCGTCGAGCGTTGAAACCTTGAAATGTTCGCGCACGGTGAAGACGGCAGTTTCGGGCGCGAAGACCCAATCTTCATATGGGTTGCAGATGGAGAAATTATTTTCGAGCAACGGACCGAGACTGGTTGCGCCGGTCGGATAGACGACTTCGGCGGGGCGAAGGCGTTCGAGCTCGGTACTCAAGGCGGCGTCGCCTTGCAGTTCGGTCGTTTTGAAATCGCCGGTCGTTAAATCGACGCAGGCCAAACCGTAGGTGCTTCCGATCGGACAAAGGGCGGCGAGGAAATTGTTTCGTTCGGGAGCGAGCAGGCGTTCGTCGAAATGAGTGCCCGGGCTGAGAATTTGCGTGACGTCGCGTTTGACGAGCTGGCCGGGTTTGGCTTCTTCGAGTTGTTCGCAGATGGCGACTTTGCGTCCGGCTTTGAGCAGGCGGGCGATGTAGCCGTTGGCGGCGTGGAAGGGGATGCCGCACATCGGCACGACGCCGCGTTTGGTGAGGGCGACGTTGAGGAGTTGCGCGCCGGCCTGGGCGTCTTCGAAGAACATTTCGTAGAAATCGCCGAGTCGAAAGAGGAGCAACGCTTCGCGGGGCAGCTCGCTTTTGATGCGGCGATACTGCGCCATCATTGGTGTTAATTGTGCGTCACTGCCCACGGTTCCATTAAAAATTAAGAACGGCGATTTAAGAAGAAAAAACGGCATGGAGCGGATGAAGGATGCGGAAGGGAGATGTCTCGCGAAGTCCGCAAAGGACGCGAAGGGGCAAGAGTCCGCCTCGTCACCTCGGCGGCTACGATACGGTTTGACGACGGTGGGCGGAAAGAGCATGACTTTGATATGGAACCGCAGACTGCGCTGCACAATCCGTTCGCGGTGTTGACGTTTATCGTCGCGCCGGCGCTCCTGACTAACGCCAGTTGTTTGCTCGCGTTGAGCACGGCGAATCGGATGTTGCGCGCGCGTGAGCGAATGCATGGATTATTTGAGAAGTCGGAGAAACCAAGTCTGACATCGGACGAACAGTCGCGATTGCGCGATGAAGCTAATCGGGTGGAAAAACAAAGCCTGCATCTGTTGAAAGGGTTGCGTTCGATTTATGTGGCGTTGGGCGGATTTGTGTTGGCGACCTTCGTCACGCTCCTCGGCGCGTCGCTCGCTCAAATCGAGGGTGGACTATGGTTCCCCGTCGCGGCTTTTTGCGGAATGGTGCTGGGCGGAGTTGGCGTTTGCGGGATGGTAAATGGCAGTTATCACCTTTTTCAAGCAACGCAGATTTCGATGGTGAATATTCGTGAGGAAGCGGAAATCATTCGAGTCAGGCATCATGCTGAATAAGCGGTTTTGACTTCAACGAAGGCCGAGTCAGTTGATCAGGGAGTGACGACGCGATAGAAACGCGCCGGGTTATTCGAGTAACCAACGTCGGTGAAAACGAACGGGGGATTCGTTGCCGTAAAGTTTGTAAGGCTGGCCCAAGTGATCAAATTCGTCGAGAACTGTACCCGGTAGGACAAGTTAGAGAGCATCGTCACGCCGAACTGAAACGCCATGGACGAATTTGTCGCGACCACAGTGGGAGTGTTGAACGCTATAGTCACCGGCTGAGCCCGACGAATGGTGTTGTTGCCGGAGTCTGTGAAATAGACGTAGCCATTTGCGTCCACGGCTGCGCCGTAGATCGCTCCGTAACCAGCAGACGATCCCAAACCATCCGATACTCCGTTTCGATTCCCGGCTAAGGTGGTTACGAACCCGTCGGGCGTAATTTTTCGAAGGTGCGCATCGCCAACATACACATTGCCTACCCCGTCGACCGCGATGGCTTCGGGTGATGAAAAACGCGCGGTTGCGCCAGGTCCGTCGCACCAACCGGACGAACCCGCTACTCCCGCGAGCGTGGTCACGACATAATTGGTGTCATCTTTCCTGATCACGCGAATAGTTTGATTGCCATAATCGCCAACGTAAATCGTCCCGTGGGCATCTACCGCGATGCGATCGCAAAGGTTGAATCGCGCGTCGGTATTTGTTCCATCGCTGCTGCCGATTACGCCGGGCATTCCAGCAATGTCGCTCGCGACCCAGTCGGAACCTGAAAATTCAAGCTTGCGAATCGTTCGTCGTCCCTGGCCAGGAAAATAGAGTGTGTCCGCGCTGTCGATCGCCAGTCCTCCGAGTCCGCTCCCACCGTTAACATTGGTCGCCAGCGTTGTGACCGTCCAGTTCGCTCCATTGGGAGAGAGCTCGGTAATGCGTCCTGCTGAATTAAAATCGAGGACGAAAACGTTTCCGGCATTATCTACTGCGACACCGTTTGGACTATTGAAAGTTACGCCATTGGTGCCGCGACCGGCGATAGTCGTGACCACCCAATCCGTCCCAGCAGGTGTCACCTTGCGAAGTGTGCCAAGAGTAAATTCGACCACGAAAAGGTTTCCCGCAGGGTCGACCGCGATTGAATCGGGATCGGAAAACAGTGCGGCGCTGTTCGTTCCATCTTTATAGCCGCCTATTGAGCTGGACTTACCTGCGAGCGTTGTGACCCAGTACGGCTCGTACAAAGTGATGTTGAGACTGGCATTAGTGCTGACAGCGTTCGTGGAACCATTACTCACGACTACGGAATAATTGCCGCAATCTGGAAAATGGACGTTGGTAATGGACAGCGATGAATTGCTGGCGCCTGAAATATTGGCTCCGCCCTTCTGCCACTGGAACGACATCGTGTTGGTACTCGTGGCACCGACGGTAAACGACACAGTTGCGCCCAGGGACGTCGTGACGCTGCTCGGTTGCTGAGTGATCGTGACTTGGGCTGTCGCGGGCGAGTAGTTGAGCAAAAGAATGGCTATCGTAACTACGAGCAGTAGATGTTTCACGCAGTTTACAACTCTAACTGACGGCTCCAGCCACGCAACCTGATTTGGCCGTCGTGCATCCCGGCACAGCGGTACAGGCGTGTTCAATTCTTAATTGAGCATTGGACGTTCCGACCTTAACTTCGGTCGATGTCTGATAAGGTGAATTTATCTTCCGCAGGCCCCGGCAATGCTTCGCAGGCGCTTGCATCGACGGATTGTTTTGCGCGCCGGCACATTGGTCCCAATGCCAGGGAAACGGCGCAAATGCTGAGTGAACTGGGATTCTCTGATTTGGATTCGTTTATCGGCAAAGTCGTGCCGTCGCAGATTCGGATGGCGAAGGCGCTCGATATTCCCGGCGGCTGGAGCGAGCACGCGGTGTTGCATGAGCTGCGCGCGATCGCGTTGAAAAACCAGGTGTTCCGCAATTACATCGGCATGGGCTATTACGATTGCATTACGCCTCCGGTGATTCTGCGCAATATTTTGGAAAATCCTGGCTGGTATACGCAATACACGCCGTATCAGGCCGAGATTTCGCAGGGACGACTTGAAGCCCTTTTGAATTTCCAGACGATGATCATTGATCTGACTGGTTTGGAAATTGCGAACGCGTCGCTGCTCGATGAAGCGACGGCGGCGGCGGAATCGATGCACGTTTGCCAAAACGTGAAGCCGGACCGGAATGTGTTTTTCGTCTCGGAGAACTGCAATCCGCAAACGATAGACGTCGTTAAAACGCGGGCGAAGGCCGTGGACGTTGAAGTGGTGGTGGGCGACCACAACAGGTTTCAAGTGACGGACAAAGTGTTCGGCGTCCTCGTCCAATATCCGGATACATACGGCGCGATCTTGGATTACGAAAAGTTTTTTGCGGCGGCGCATGCGGCAGGAGCGATGACGGTGGTCGCGGCTGATTTGCTGGCGCTGACTTTATTGCGTCCGCCGGGTGAATTCGGCGCGGACATCGCGGTCGGTAGCGCGCAACGGTTTGGGGTTCCGCTCGGTTATGGCGGGCCGCACGCGGCGTATTTTGCGACGCGCGACGCGTACAAACGATTAATGCCCGGACGATTGGTCGGCGTTTCGAAAGATGTGGACGGCAAACCGGCGCTGCGTCTTTCGCTGCAAACGCGCGAGCAACATATCCGTCGCGAGAAAGCCACGAGCAACATCTGCACGGCGCAGGCGTTGTTGGCGAACATGGCGTCGATGTATGCGGTGTATCACGGGCCGGACGGGTTGAAGCGAATTGGCCAACGCGTCCGGGCGGTGGCATTGGTGTTGGCCGAAGGACTCAAACGGCTCGGTTATAAAGTCGGCCCGGAGCTGTTCTTCGATACGTTGCGAGTTGATTTGGGTGGCAAGAAAAGTGCGGACATCATCAAACGCGCCGAAGGTCATTGCATTAATTTTCGTGCCATCGATGACAAGGCGATTGGCATTTCTGTCGACGAAACGACGATGGAGAAAGACATCGTCGATATTCTGGCAGTGTTCAACGAAGGCAAGACGCCTTCGTTTTCGTTGTTTGAATTGGAATCGAACCTGGCGATGGATTTGCCGGCGGGTTTTGCGCGGACGAGTTCGTATCTCCAACACGCGGTTTTCAACAAATACCATTCCGAAACGGAGATGTTGCGCTATTTGCGGCGATTAGAATCGAAGGATTTGTCGCTCACGACGTCGATGATTCCCTTGGGATCGTGCACGATGAAGTTGAACGGGACGGCCGAGATGTTGCCGGTTTCGTGGCCGGAGTTTTGCAAACTGCATCCGTTCGCACCCCTGACACAAACGCGCGGATATCAAATTATTTTCCGCCAACTGGAACAGTGGTTGAGCGAATGCACCGGTTTTGCCGGAACGTCGCTGCAACCAAACGCGGGCGCGCAAGGTGAATATGCGGGGTTACTCGTGATCATGCGTTATCACGAGAGCCGCAATGAACAGCATCGGCGCGTCTGTTTGATTCCGACCTCGGCGCACGGCACGAATCCCGCGAGCGCGGCTTTGGCGGGGATGAACATTGTGTCGGTTGCGTGTGATTCGAATGGGAACATCGATGTCGAAGATTTGCGCGCGAAAGCGGAAGCGCACAAGCATGACCTTGCCTGCTTGATGGTGACTTATCCATCGACGCACGGCGTGTTCGAAGAAGGGATTAAGGATGTTTGCCGCATCGTCCACGAAAATGGCGGGCAGGTTTATATGGATGGCGCGAATATGAATGCGCAAGTTGGCTTGTGCCGGCCCGGCGATATTGGCGCGGACGTTTGCCATATTAATTTGCACAAGACGTTTTGCATTCCGCACGGCGGCGGCGGGCCGGGGATGGGGCCGATTTGTGTTGGCGAACATCTCGTTGAATTTTTGCCCGGTCATCCGGTGGTGAATCTCGGTGGGGAAAGTCCGATTGGCGCGGTTTCAGCGGCGCCGTGGGGCAGCGCGAACATTTTGATTATTTCCTGGGTTTACATTTCGTTGATGGGCGGGCCGGGACTGACGGATGCAACGAAGATGGCGATTTTAAATGCGAATTATATCGCGCATCGGGTCGGTGAATATTTCCCGATTCTTTACAAAGGCAAAAACGGACTGGTGGCGCACGAGTGTATCGCGGATGTGCGACCGTTTAAGACCGTCACCGTGGAAGATATTGCCAAGCGTTTGATGGATTATGGATTTCATGCGCCGACGGTTTCATTTCCGGTGCCGGGCACGATGATGATCGAACCGACTGAAAGTGAATCGAAGGAAGAATTGGATCGGTTATGCGACGCGCTGATTTCGATTCACGCGGAAATTCAATCGATCGAAGCGGGTAAAGCGGACAAGGCAAATAACGTCATCAAGAACGCACCGCACACAGCGCTGGCGATTGTCGATGGAAAATGGGACCGGCCGTATTCGCGAGAGCAGGCGGCGTTTCCGGCGGCTTGGACGCGGGAGCACAAGTATTGGCCGAGTGTGGGGAGGATTGATAATGTTTACGGCGACCGCAATTTGGTTTGCTCGTGCCAGGGGTAGAAAAGCTTCAAGCACCAACATCCAAGCTCCAGAGAATCTTTAAGCACCAAGCACCAAATTGGGAGGTTGGGATTTGGAGCTTCTCTGGAGCTTGGTGTTTGGAGCTTGGAGCTTTCTTTATAGCTTTTCCGGCTTCGTCACTGAACGGGGCGGTTTGTCGACCCATTGATCGTGGTCGCCCAATTCTTTGCGCAAGCGATCCATTTCCTTTTTCAAATCTTTGACGACGCTCGCGTAAGCGGGATCGTTGTAGACGCTGTTGAGTTCGTGCGGATCTTTTTGGAGGTCGAACAATTCCCATTCGCGCAGTTCGTGGAAGTAAATGAGTTTATAGCGATCGGTGCGCACGCCGTAATGTTTGTTCACGTTGTGCTCGCGCGGATCGTGATGGTAGTAGCGGTAATACATCGTTTTGCGCCAGTTGCGTGGCGTCTTGCCTTCGAGCAGCGGTTTGATGCTGCGGCCTTGGACTTCTTTCGGCGCTTTGACGCCGGCGTAATCGAGGAATGTGGGCGCGAAATCGACATTGAGAATCATGCCATCGTTGACGGCGCCCGGCTTAATGTGGCCGGGATAACGAATCATAAACGGCATCCGCAACGATTCCTCGTACATAAAACGTTTGTCGAACCAATCGTG
>JAICXV010000337.1 GCA_025934545.1 Verrucomicrobiia bacterium | reverse complement strand
TCTTTGGGCGCGCGCATTTTTGAATACTATGCGGGCGCGGTCACAAAATTTTACGGCCAAATAATTCCCGTTGCCCGCGGCGGCTTCGATTTCACTTTGCGCGAACCGCTCGGAGTCATCGTCGCAATTGTGCCCTGGAATTTTCCGTTCCCTATTACGTGCTGGAAAGTCGCACCCGCGTTGGCCGCCGGAAATTGCGTTGTTGTTAAACCGGCTTCGCTCTCTCCGCTGACCGCTCTTCGTTTGGGTGAGCTCGCCATCGAAGCAGGATTGCCCGCCGGCGCGCTGCAAATTCTTCCCGGCCCAGGCGCAGAAGTCGGCGACGCTTTGGCGCGTCACGCACTTGTTCGCAAAATTACCTTCACCGGTTCGACCGCTGTCGGTGCGCGTCTCATGCAAGTCGCTGCGCCCGGCATCAAACCGGTCTCGCTCGAACTCGGCGGCAAATCCCCGAACATTATTTTCGCCGATGCCGACATCGCCAAAGCCGCCGAGACCGCGCCCATGAGCGTCTTTGGCAACACCGGCCAGGATTGCTGCGCGCGGAGTCGAATTTTTGTCGAGCGCGCTGCCTACGACAAATTCGTCACATTGTTCACCGAAGCGACGGCCAAATTGGTGATCGGCGATCCCGCGAAATCCGAAACACAAATCGGCCCTCTCGTCTCCACGCAACAACGCGACGTCGTGGAAAACTATCTGCAATCCGCCAAAACGCCGCGTCACAAAATCCTGCTTGGTGGCGAACGTCCAGTCGGCAAAGGATTTTATTTTCGCCCTACAATTGTTCTCGGCTGCGAACCCTCCGACAAAATCTGGCGCGAAGAAATTTTCGGTCCCGTCGCCTGCATCCGTCCGTTCGACAACGAGGAACACATGCTCGCCGAAGTGAATGATTCGCCCTACGGCCTGAGCGGCTCAGTGTGGACAAATGATTTAACCCGCGCCCTCCGCGTTGTGCGTCGCGTCGAAAGCGGCGTCATCAGCGTCAATTCCCATTCCAGCGTCCATGTCGAAACGCCCTTCGGCGGTTTCAAACAAAGCGGCTTCGGCCGCGACCACGGCATGGCCGCCATGGAAAACTTCACCGAACTCAAAAACATTTACATCGCGTGCTGAACGACTCGCATGAATGTCACCGAGCTCAAAACTAAAATTGCGAAAAAGGAAATCGACACCGTCATCGTTGCGTTTCCCGACGTTTTCGGCCGGCTCATCGGCAAGCGTCTGACCGGCCACTACTTTCTCGATTCCGTCCTGAAACACGGCACACACGCCTGCAATTATCTTCTCGCCGTCAATATCGAGATGGAGCCGCTCGAAGGTTTTCAATTTGCCAACTGGGAAAAAGGCTATGGCGATTTCGAACTCCGTCCCGATCCAACCACTGCTCGCGTTTTGCCCTGGCAACCCGGCGCCGCGTTGATCATTTGCGATCTTTTCCAACACGCTGGCGTACGCGTCGAAGAAGCGCCGCGTTCCGTTTTGCGCCGTCAGCTGGATCGCCTCGCGGAATCCAATCTGACCTGCATGTCCGCCAGCGAACTGGAATTTTTCCTTTTCAACCAAACCTACCACAGCGCGTTTACCCAAAATTATTCCGACCTAACTGCCTCGAGCGATTACCGAATCGATTACCACACCATGCAGCCCGCGCGCGACGAATCGATTATGCGCGCCCTGCGGAATTTCATGGACGCTGCCGATGTCCCGGTCGAATCCTCCAAAGGCGAGTGGGGCAGGGGCCAACATGAGGTCAATTTTATCTACAATGAACCGCTGCAAATGGCCGACCGCCATGTCCTCTTCAAACAAGGCACCAAAGAAATCGCCGCCCAGTTCGACAAATCCGTCACCTTCATGGCCAAGCCCGACGCCGCCGAAGTCGGCAGCAGTTGCCATATTCACATGAGCCTTTGGCAAAAGGGCAAAAACATTTTCTGGGACGCAAAAAATTCTCAAGGCTCGAAGCGCTTCCGCCAATTCCTCGGCGGTCTCCTCAAATATTCTCCCGAACTGTGCTATTTCTTCGGGCCGACGATTAACGCTTACAAACGTTTTCAACCGGCCAGTTGGGCGCCGACAAAAATGGCCTGGGCCTTCGACAATCGGACCGTTGGTTATCGCGTCGTCGGCGACGGCAATTCATTTCGCGTTGAAAATCGCATGCCCGGCGCTGACGCCAATCCTTACCTTGGCTTCGCCGCAATGATTGCCGCCGGCCTCGCCGGCATGGAAGAAAATCTCGATTGCGGCCCGGTCTTCAAAGGCAACGCCTACACCGATTCCAAACTCCCCGCCTTGCCGCATTCCCTCGGCGACGCCGCCACGCTATTGGACAAAAGCAAACTCGCCCGCCGCGCCTTCGGCGATGCCGTGGTGGAATTCTACGTCCACACCGCCCATTGCGAACTCGAAGCCTTCAACAACGCCGTGACCGACTGGGAACGCATCCGTTATTTTGAACGGATCTAGACCCCGTTCTACAACGATCTCAGGAACGCAATCAGGTCAGATTTTTCCTGTGCGGTGAAGCCGATGTTGAACCGTGTGTCGTAAAAATCGAGAACGTCCGACAACGTCGCAGCGGAGCCATTATGGAAATAAGGCGCACGCGCCGCGAGACCACGCAAGATCGGGCCTTTCATTTTACCAATGTCGCTCCATTTACCGCTGATGAGCGCGCGGCCGGGGTCAGTCGTCTGGACTGTTTCACCGGTAGACTTGTTGCGCAAAGTATAAAGCGGCATGTCCGGTGTGCGTCGCGAAGCATCGGTCAATCCAATGTTCAACGGTGCGCCGACAGAATGGTTGCCGACATTCGGCGTGTCATGACACAACGTGCAATTGGCCTGAATGACCGGCTGATTCAAGACGTCGTTCAAACCGGCGACGCCGGTGACGTTAATAACCTTCGTGTTAAAAAGCCGTTGCCCGCGCGCCACCGCTGCGCGTTCATGGGACTGCGCATTGTTGCCCTGCAGATTGTCCCACGCATCGAAGAGTGTCATCGAAACTGGATTGAACGCCGCTCCGGTCGGATTTTGGCCGAGCGGATCATTGATGCCGATGAAAAAATCTTGCTGGAACAAACGCAGCGGCCCGCCGTTACCACCTTCCGTGTCGAGTTTGCCGCAGTTTGCGTCAGTCACTTGTGCAGTCGTCAGGCCCATTTCGAAAGCAACGATGTCGTCCAATTGTTGTTGGGTTAATACTCCGGCGAGCTGCGCATGCCCCTGCGTCGCGTCCAGCGCCTGGCGAATCAAATTCTCCTGCAACGTCGCGCCCGGCCCTGACTCACGTCCATCCCACATCACCGTGCTGAGAAAACGCAAATTCGAGCTGGGCAGGGGACGGCGGAAGAGCGAGAGCTCGGCACTTGAAGCAAAATTATAAGGATCATCCACCGCAGCCAATTCGAACTCCGCGTTCGTTGGAATGCCGATGCCCACCCGAATCAATCCCTTCGACAACAGCATCGCGAAGGCCTGTCGGCGCGCATCGACGGTTGAAATGTCGGCATGCGGCGAAACGGCGCCGTCGTTCGGCCGGAAAATCGGGTCCAGACCGCCGGTCGCATCAAACCGTTGTTGAATACCAGCCGGCGTGACCGTCCAGCCCTGATCAGGCGCGTGACACGTAATGCACGAGCGGCCGTTGCTGCCGAGACTTTGGAAAAATGGATTCCGCGTATCGAGCGCTCCATTGGGGCTGAACGACCGCGCTGACCCGGTGGCATTCGGGTAGTCCTTCAAGTCCGCGATGCGCGGTCCGGCTGAGGCGTGGTGGGTCGTGACGAACAAGGCAGTGATGCAAAGCATCGAGAAAACATTCTTCATACGAATTGATTTGAATGCTGCAGTTAGAGTTAGTTTAAATCCAAAGACTTCGCTGGGTCACTCTTGGTTTGGGATGCCGAGCTCAACACTAGCACGGATAGTTATATCGACAAGGCCAAATCTCATTTATCGGCACATTTGACAGAAAAATCTCTCACGGATTGACGCCGTCTAGCGTATGTTGACCGTTCGGATTTACTAAATGACACCTAAATTATTCTCTGAACTCGGACTTTCGGCCAATATTCTGAAGGCCATCGATGAACTCGGCTTCGAACAGGCTTCGCCCATCCAGGCCGAATCCATTCCTGTTTTAATGGCCGGACGCGATGTCGTCGGCCAATCCCAAACCGGTTCGGGCAAAACGGTTGCCTTCTCCGCGCCGGCCATCGAAAAGGTCAACGCCGACTTGCGCGCTGTGCAGGTCCTTATTCTTT
>JAICXV010000686.1 GCA_025934545.1 Verrucomicrobiia bacterium | reverse complement strand
CTTTGGTTGGGCCATAAAAGAAGGCGATTATCTGTTCAATATGACGAACGGCCCTGCGGGAAATGCCGGCACGATCGGTGCGCCTCCCGGGCATTTTAGTCCCGGATCGCCGTCAGGATTGATCGATCCCATCACTGGCCCACTCGGTATTCTTGAATACGATCACAACAACGGTATCTCTATTACCGGCGGTTTCGTCTATCGCGGCAGCGCGATGCCAGAACTCTACGGTAAATACATCTTCGGCGACCTGGCGCTGATTCCAGCTCCGACTCGTATCAACGGCCGCATCTTTTACGCTGACCTTCAGCAGGGCACATTAAATGTCTTCACCCTGCCGCAATTCGACTCCGAAATTTTGCCCAACGGCCAAACGGTTCACGGCTTCGGACAGGATGCCAACGGCGAAATCTACGCCATGGCAACCAGCACGCCTCCGAATGGCAACGGCGGTGTCGTTTACAAACTCGCCTCCGTCCGCCTCACCGCCAAACTTTTGGGAGACACTCTGGATCTCTCCTGGCCCGTGGCGGGTGGCCGTCTGCAAAGTGAGACCAGTCTTGACACAAACTGGGTTACCGTTGCGAACTCCACGGCCACCAACCACATGGTTGTTCCCATTGATCCTGCGAACACCGACGTCTTTTATCGGTTGGTGATCCCGTGATTTATTCGACGCGACTAAAGAGCGTGGTCGCGACCGTTGACGTCGAGGTGCCCGAAGCAGCGGTCGCCATTTAGAAATTCGATGCGATTGTTTTTGTAACGCACTTTAATTTCGCCTTTGCCATCGAGTTCGACACATGCGCCTTCATTGAGACGCACATTGTTGTTCCGCATGTTAATTCCCACGCCATAGTTTCCTTCGAGATCAACTCCCGTCGCGCCTTTCCCGTTTAAATGAATGCCCGTCTCGAAATGATTGCCGCCGTCATGGATTTGGATGCCGTGTCGCATCGGTTTGGCACCGCCGACGGCCTGGATGTTCAACCCGATGACCTGCGATTCTTCGCTTCCCGTATAATCGTTAGTCATCTCGATGTTAGCGCCGATCGCCGTGCCGCGATGATGGCAGTAGACTTCTGAATGAAGCCCTGACGACCAACCGGGCCCGTGCTTGTGCACCCGGCAGCATACTCCGCACGCATCGCCGTTTTCGTGATGCGTGTCCAGGCTCGTATAAAGCGTCCATGGATAGGAATTCTTTCCCTTCTCCTCGTGAATGAGCGACAACACTTCGTGCGTGATCGCGTTGCCATTGTTTTCATCGCCGCGCTCGAACAGGAGCATCGTATCGAGCGGCTGAAACGGCGGTTCACCGTTGCGCATGTGCGTCGTCATCGGTTCGCCAAGAGATTTTGTTGCGGCCGCAGCGGCTTTTCGGCTGCCAAAAATTCCGGCGATCAACGCAGCAAAACCGGCAAATAACAAACGACGACGAGAAGTGGAGCGCTCAGCCACAGAATTCTTCATGCGCCAACGCTAGTGGCCGCGTGCGAAAAACTAAAGAGCGTTCGCCGACTATCCAACGAATCTGTGTTCAATCCGTGGCTAATGAGTTACCGACTCACCTTCCAAATCGAATTCAACGGATGAATATCCAATATGTTTTGGTGAATCCCTTGGATCATCGCCGGATTGTAAAACGTTAAACCGACGTAAAAATAAATCGGCACAATCGGAACTTCATCGCGCACCAGCAACGTCTCGGCTTGCTTGAGCAATTGGGCGCGCTTTATCACGTCCGGTTGACTGTCGGCATCGGCCATCAGCTTATCGTAACGTGGATTTTTCCAGCCGGTGCGATTGTTGCCGTCGAAGCTGCGGAACAACCCAAGGAACGTGTCGGGATCATTGTAATCGCCGATCCAACTGCTGCGACTGACGTTGTAGTCGAGCCGGTCCTGGGCATCGACATAGATTTTTTTCTCCATCTGACGCAGTTCAACGTGGATGCCCAATTCGCGTTCCCACATGTTCTGGATTTCGACGGCGATTTGCGCGTGCTGGTTCGCGCCGCCACCGGAATCGAGAAGGTAATTGAAATTCGGAAAACCATTGCCGCCCGGATACCCCGCTTGCGCGAGCAGTTTTCGCGCTTGCTCGGGATCGTAGCCGAGACCTTCGGTCGATTCGTAATGGGCTGTGCCATCGGGCACGATGTGCGACGCCGGTTGTTCGCCGCCGCGCAGGATTTTGTCGACGATACGTTTTTTATCGATGGCCAGCGCCAGCGCCTTGCGCACGCGCACAT
>JAICXV010000004.1 GCA_025934545.1 Verrucomicrobiia bacterium | reverse complement strand
TTTGCGATGGCTTCAGCGTAAGCTTCTTTCGATGCGAATTGGTGCCACTCGGGCCGGGCAGGCTCAGCGGCCTCGCTTTTAAATTCCATGGTGACGGAGACTCGCGCCCATTCGATGTCGTTAGTCGCTTGTGGGAAGATCAGTTTGCCGGTGACGGCACTGCCA
Organism: Verrucomicrobiia bacterium; assembly: GCA_025934545.1. Taxonomy (GTDB): domain Bacteria; phylum Verrucomicrobiota; class Verrucomicrobiia; order Limisphaerales; family Palsa-1400; genus JAICXV01. The sequence continues at coordinate 14,345 of JAICXV010000004.1, read as the reverse complement.
GAGCCGCCCAGAGTGACTTCGGTGGTTTGTCCGGATCTGACGGTGACCCAGGTTTCGTGAGATTCGAAGCCGCCGTTTATTGTCGCGGCGACTTGGCGCATCACATCGTAGTCGGCAGCCGGAAGTTTTTGGAATGAGAATTTGCCATCGGCATCGGTCGTTGTTTCCTCATTTATTTCGAAGAACTGGCACTGACGCCCCATAGCATCGAATCGCATTTCGCGGCAATAGGTCATGATGCGTTCGTTGGCTACAGGTTTGCCATCGAGAATCAGTTTCCCGTCGATGGTGCCCCACGGCTGCAAGACGATGTTGCTGGAAACTCCAAAGCCTGACATCGGGATAGCGGCGAAACCATCCTCATGGCTGACGACAATTCCGATTGGGCTGACTGCGGCCCGGAGAGAAAACTTACCCGCCGCGTCAGTGCGAGTGTGATAGCTCGTACTGCTTCCGCCGAGAAGCGCGGAAGTTGGCCCTGCGAATCTAACACCTACTTCGGGCGTGCAGAGAAAAACGCCGGCGTTTGCAGCGAGAGTTCCATCCGGAAGCGAGACCGTGCCCGCAGGGCCTGTGCCCTTTTTTAACTTGAACTCGAAAGTGGAAGGCAGATTTGTGCGAGCAACGTCATCGGAAACCACCGGCAAACAACCGTCTTTCTCCAACCTGATTTTGAAAAGAGCGTCACTCGGAGAGAACGTGAATTGCCCGTCCTTTCCTTTTGTCACAAAACTAAAACTGCCCGCTCGATCTTCGTCCGCCTGCGCTACCATCACTTTAAAATCGTCCAGCGGTTGGCCGGTTTCATCGTCAATGACGGTTCCGGTGAGGCGCACCCGATCTTTCGGTGGTTTTGCGTGGTTGAGCTTGATTTCATGGACGGAACCATCGCCGGTGAGCGGAAGACGTAGACCCTGAAAGCCGTCGGCATCAACGTCGTACTCGATCGCTTCAACCGGCGCCGAATCCCACTTAAATGAGCCGTCTGAATCTGTTTTAGCTGACCAGAGCACTTTGCGCAAAGCGTCCCAACTCCAGGCTGTTTCTATCTGCGCGTTAGTAATCGGCTCGCCGTGATCGTTGAGGACGCGGCCGAGCAGAACCTGGCCGGGCCCGAGTTGGAATTGAACGTCGGAAATATTGGTGATGACATGAAAGGATTTCACTAACGGCGCAAAGCCATCGGCCTGGACGGAAAGCATGAGCTCGCCTTCCGTTAGTTTTTTCAAAACGAAATTGCCGGAAACATCGGTTTTGACCGAGGCTTCTCTTTCGGAGTTCATTCGAACCTGGCGGACTTTTGCGCCCTGGAGTGGGCCGTTATATATATCAACGACTTTACCACTGACGGTGAGGCCGGCGGACATGGTTATGGCGAATGTGGTGGATTCGGGCGTGTTGACGGGAATGTTTGCCTGAGTTTCGCAATACTCTTTGTGGCTGGCGAGAACGTGAATTGTTTTGTAGTCCTTTGGCACCATGTCAGAGGACCAGTGTCCGGTGGCGTCGGTGCGTTTTATGGCGTCGGGGCCGAATTGAATATTTTCCTGGAGCGCACTGTCATTTCCCGGCCCCTCCAATTCAATTCGGGCCCCGACGATTGGTTTCTGCGATTCATTTACGATCGTACCGCCGACAGTGGTTCCTTGTTCCAGTTTCATCGTGTAGTCGTCGGGGATGTCTGTGCGAGAACCAAAGGAGACGACTTTAGGAACGTGCCCGGCAGCAGTGACGAACAGGTTGATTCCGTCGGGAAATCCGGGATGGGATTTGGGAATGGGCGCAAAACCATTGGTATCGGTCAAGACATTGACGCCTTTTGGATCTCCATTTCGAAAATAGACGACATCGAGTTTGGCGTTGGCGATGGGATTTCCAGTTTCAGTTTCGACGAGGTGAAAGGCCATTTTCGGGCCGGTGTTCTCCGTGACTGCATTTTGTGGGATAACCGGCGACGGATTTTCGACCACGGCATTTGTGACGGGCACGACACGCCGCGCCGCATTTTCGCCAGCTATTGCAGCATTCGTTTTATGATAGGTGTGTTGCCACAGCGCAACGGAGCCAACAACCACGACTATGCCTGCTGCCATAACGGCTTTGCTTTTAGCGATGGCAAGCAAATGCGTAAGAAGCAAGGCTGTTGGGCCAACTGCGGCCACAGATCCCAGAGCGCCGCTAGCGACCGCGACCGCAAGGGATGAAGGCGGAGCCAAGATGCTTCCAGCCGCGAGTGCGACAACCAATGTGGATGCGGTTGATTTTATGCCGCGACGCCCGAGAACACCGCGCAGTTTTTCCAAAGCGCGATCTATTCTCATCCGTGCGGCATTTTCGCTCAGGCCAAGGACAAAGCCGATTTCCTTGAAACTGCGATCTTCGAAGAAACGCAAGACCACAGTTGTGCGATCTTTTTCGTTGAGCTCGTGCATCGCGTCATCGAGCACAGGACGAAGTTGCGACCAAAGAATGTCTTCGCTGGAGGTAATGGTTGGGTTCATGTTGAAGGTCTCTTGCTCGCGGCGCTGGCGGCGATGTTCAGAACGGCGCAGGTTCGCGCTCATCCGACGAACGCACGTATACAGCCACCCCGAAAGGGCCGGGTGCCGAACGAGCATTGGAGCGCGGCGCGCAAGTTCCGTAAAAACTGCTTGAGAAATGTCCTGGGCGAAGCCGCGGTCACCATCGGCTTCGCGCAATGCAGCAGAATGGACGAGGCCAATGCGCCGGGCGACAAGTTGACGAAAGGCGTCCTCAGACTGGTGACTCGCGTAGGCTTGGAGCAGTTGGCTGTCGCTATCCATAATTATTCATAGTTGTAATGTGCGCCCGTGGAGAAAACCGCACGAGAAAAATGGCCCAAGCGTTTGTTACGCCTCCAAAGACCCCATGTAACGCCTTTTGTTACGGCTAAAACCGCAAAAATCATCAATGTTCACAGGGTTTGTTACGGTGTAACGAGTGTCCACCCCGGCGCGGGTGGGTAGGTTGGCTTCGTAGTGCCTTTTTGGCGCACACTGTCAAATCACCTTTGACATCGTTGGCCGGATGGGCCACTTTCCCGCAACCCTGAGATAAGCTCACGTGTTATATTGGTTGAGCTTAGACACGCAATTTTGATGGGCAAAGCACTGATCATAGCGGAAAAGCCGTCGGTCGCGAACGACATTTCGAAAGCGCTCGGCGGTTTTAAAAAAGTCGACGACTATTACGAAAGTGACCAATACGTCCTTTCGTCGGCCGTCGGCCATCTGCTCGAATTGGTCCCGCCGGAAGGCGCCGAGGTGAAACGCGGCAAATGGACTTTTGCCCATCTGCCGGTTATTCCCGACCATTTTGATCTCAAACCAATTGAGAGATCGGAAGCGCGCCTGAAGCAATTGGTCAAGCTGATGAAGCGCAAGGATGTCGACAAGCTCATCAATGCTTGCGACGCCGGGCGTGAAGGCGAACTGATTTTCCGTTACATCGTCCAACACGCGAAATCGAAACACCCGATTCAACGGCTTTGGCTGCAATCGATGACGCCGGGCTCGATTCGCGATGGGTTCGCTCACTTGCGCGAAGGTCGGTAGATGGAGCCGTTGGCCGATGCGGCAGTGTGCCGTTCGGAATCCGATTGGCTCATCGGCATCAATGGCACGCGGGCGATGACCGCGTTTAATTCGAAGACGGGTGGGTTCCATCTGACGACGGTTGGCCGCGTGCAAACGCCGACGCTGGCGATCGTCGTCGAGCGCGAGGAGAAGATTAAAAAGTTTGTCTCGCGCGATTATTTTGAAATCCACGCCACGTTCCTGGCACAAGCCGGCGAATACGCCGGCCGTTGGATCGACGAAAAATTTACCCGCGGCGACAAAAAAGATGGCGACCCGGATCTGCGCGCGGAACGTGTGTGGGACAAAGCCGTTGCCGAAGCGATCGTGCAGAAGTGCACGGGCAAAATGGGCATCGCGACGGAAGAGAGCAAGCCGACGACGCAGATGTCGCCGATGTTGTATGATTTGACGAGCTTGCAGCGTGATGCCAATGCGCGCTTTGGTTTTTCGGCGAAGAATACGCTGGGGCTCGCGCAAGCACTTTACGAGCGGCACAAGGTGCTGACCTATCCGCGAACTGATTCGAAGGCGCTGCCGGAAGATTACATCGGCACTGTCAAAGAAACTCTCAACATGCTTTGCGGCGTGCGGCATTCCGGCGAGGGCCGCGACACTGCCTTCATGCGGAGCAATCCTTACTCACAATTTGCGCGCCAGATTTTGCAGCAGGATTGGGTCAAGCCGAACAAACGCATTTTCAATAACGCGAAGATTTCCGACCACTTCGCGATTGTGCCCACGTCGCTTTCACCCAAGAACCTTACCGAACCGGAACAGAAATTGTATGACTTGGTGACCAAGCGATTTCTCGCGATATTTTTCCCGGCGGCGGAATTTTTAATCACAACACGCATCACTCGCGTTGAGGAAGAAGCCTTCAAGAGCGAAGGCAAAGTGATGGTGAGTCCCGGTTGGCTGGCCGTTTATGGTCGCGACACGGTGGCTGCGGATGATCAGTCGCCGAGGTTGGTGGCGATTCAGCCGAACGAACAGGTCCAAACTAAAAGCATCGAAATGCAGGGCCACCAGACGAAACCGCCGGCGCGGTTTTCGGAAGCGACCCTGTTGTCGGCAATGGAAGGCGCGGGCAAGTTGGTCGAAGACGAAGAGTTGCGCGAAGCGATGAGCGAAAAAGGGCTGGGCACACCAGCGACGCGCGCGGCAATCATCGAAGGTTTGATCACGGAAAAATATTTAATCCGCAATCAACGCGAACTTCAGCCGACCGCCAAAGCATTCTCGCTTATCACGCTTTTGCGGGGATTGAGCATTCCGGAACTTTCGTCACCTGAACTAACCGGCGAATGGGAGTTTAAGCTCAAGCAGATGGAACACGGCGATTTGCAACGGCCGGAGTTCATGAAGGAAATCGTCGAGATGACGAAGTCGATCGTCAAAAAGACCAAGTCGCATGACAGCGACACGGTCCCGGGCGATTTCGGCGAACTGAAGACTCCCTGCCCGAAATGCGGCGGCGTCATCAAAGAGAATTACAAAAAGTTCCAGTGCCAGAAATGCGACTATTCGCTTTGGAAAATTGTGGCCGGACGGCAGATGGAGATTCCCGAAGTCGAAGAGTTGATTACCAAAGGCACGGTCGGACCGCTGCAAGGTTTCCGCAGCAAAATGGGCCGTCCGTTTGCGGCGATTATCAAAATGGCGCCGCCGGAGTTCAAGCCAGAGTTTGATTTCGGCCAGCAAAATGGCGACGACAACGGTGAGCCAGTTGATTTCACCGGCCAAACGCCCGTTGGCAAATGTCCGGCCTGCGGTTCGAATGTTTACGAGCACGGGATGAATTACATCTGTGAAAAGGCGGCGCGCCGCGATGGATGCACCTTCCGCACCGGCAAAATTATTTTGCAACGACAGATGGAACGCGAGCAGGTGGAGAAGTTACTTTCGACCGGCAAAACGGATTTGCTCGATAAATTTATTTCCAAAAAGGGCCGCCCCTTTAAGGCTTACCTCGTGGTGAAGGATGGCAAAACCGCTTTCGAATTCGAGCCGCGCGGTGAGAAGAAACCGAAATCGGACAAGCCAAAAGAGCCCGAGCCCAAGATTGATTTCACCGGGAAAGAAGTTGTCGCAACGTGCCCGTCCTGTGGCGGAAAAGTTTACGAGTTAGACGACAAATATCTTTGCGAGAAATCGCAGGCGGACAAAAAGTCGTGCAAGTTTTTGGTGAAAAAGTTGATTTGCGAATTCCCGATTGATCGCGAGCAGTTGCAAAAACTGATCAGCGACGGCCGCACCGATCCGATCGATAAATTTATTTCAAAAGCCGGCAAACCCTTCACCGCTTGCCTCGTATTGGAAAACAATAAGAAGGTGAAGTTCGAGTTTTCGTCGTAGGCCGGAGCAGCCTTGTTTTCCGACAGCTATTGTTTATTCTACTATTATGAGCGCACCCACTACGCCTCCGCTCGTCGAAGCTCTAGCAGACACTGTCGCTTCCTGCCTGGATGCGCAAAGTCTGCGAGCGATCGCAAACCTCAAGATCGATGATCGGGCGCAAGAGCGCCTCGATGAATTGGCCGAGAAAGCCAACGAAGGTCATTTGACCGCGGAGGAGCGTTCGGAATATCAGGGGTTTATTCGCATCAGTGAGTTTCTTGGGCTGGCCCAACTGCGGGCGCGCGCGCGATTGGGGATGCCCCTGGCGTCGTGACGCGCAAAGAACAGCGCGATGCAGTTCGTGAGAGAGCGGCACGACGATGCGAGTACTGTCATTTACCGGACGTCCTTCCGCAAACGCTTCGTTTCCACCTGGAGCATATCAAAGCGCGACGCCACGCCGGCGCAACGACGATGGACAATTTGGCGTGGTCTTGTCAGCGTTGTAATGAACGCAAAGGTCCGAACTTGAGCGCTGTCGATCCCGATACATCTGTTTTGGTGGCGCTGTTCCATCCACGTAACGATAAATGGGAGGAACACTTCGCGTGGGATGGCTTGGCACTCGTCGGCCTAACCGCAACTGGCCGGGCGACGGCTTGGTTATTAGAATTCAATTCAGAAGATCGATTGCAGTGGCGCGCGGCGCTGCGACGATACGGACTGCTATGAGTCGTTACGTGTATTTAGACCATCAATCGACCACGCCTGTCCTGCCGGAAGTGTTTGAGGCGATGAGGCCGTATTTTACGGATGCGTTCGGTAGTCCTTCGTCGCTCCACCAGCATGGACTGCGCGCACGCGATGCGCTGGTCAAGGGGCGCGAGCAGGTGGCTCAATTCATCAATGCGGAATCACCGGATGATATTATTTTTACTTCGGATGGAACGGAGTCGGCTAATCTCGCGATCAAAGGTGTGGCACAGGCTAATCATCGGCGCGGGAGTCATTTTGTCGTCAGCGCGATCGAGCACCCGTCGGTCCTGAACTCGATTGAGTTTTTGGAGAAGCAAGGTTTTGTCTGCACCAAAGTGCCGGTGAACGCCGAAGGGTTCGTCAAGCCAGAGGACGTTCGCGCGGCGATTACCGAGAAGACAATTCTCGTTGCGGTGCATCATGTCAATCACGACATCGGCACGATTGAGCCGATCAAACAGATCAGCGCCATTGCGGCCGAAAAAGGAATCCCACTTTTTGTGGATGCGGAAGCGAGCGCGGGTTGGATGCCGATTAATGTGCGCGAAATAGGTGCGGCATTGCTCTCGTTTTCGCCGCATAAATTTTATGGCCCGAAAGGCGTCGGCGTTCTCTACAAACATCGCAGCGTGCGTTTGGCGCCGACCATCCATGGCGGCGTTCAGGAAAACGGTCGGCGCGCGGGAGTGGAGAATATTCCAGCGATCGTTGGTGGCGGACTGGCCTGCGAGATTGCTGCACGCGATATGTCCAATCGAACGGCGCGGACGCCAACACTGCAAAAACGGTTGTGGGAGGGATTGAAGAAACAAATTCCGCACATCAGGTTGAACGGACCGGAACCGGGGCCGGGTCGCATTTCGACGAATCTCAATGTGTCGCCCGAGTTCGTTGAAGGTGAAGGCGTGCTCTTGCTGTGCGATATGAACGGCGTGGCGATTGCCAGCGGAACAGCGTGCGTGAGCAAGGCGTTGAAGATTTCGCCGGTGCTGGCTGCGATCGGGCTGGATCCGACTTTGGCGCAGGCGGCAATTATTTTGTCGCTGGGCAAGGATAATTCCGATGGGGACATTGATTTTGCGATTGAAACAATAGTGAAAGTGGTAAAAAAACTTCGTGCGATGTCGCCGACGTGGGACGAGTTTCAGAACGGGAAGATCAAATCGGTGATCAAACCGTAGTTGGATTTGCACTCGCTTTTTCAGCGCGGTATGGGCATTTGATTCGTATGCCGAACGGGGCCCCAACCACAGACAAGACTTCGCTCATGTGGTTTTTTGTGGTGCTCGGAGGGCTTCTCCTGGTCTCGACAATGATTCCGTCATGTCATTCGCGGCAGAAACAATGGATTCATGAGAGCGTGGGTGTTGAGCACTACAAAGCGCCGCATTTCTCGCCGCCACCGGCGCCGTCGGGAACTCATACGTCGCCGACTCCTCCGGCTAAACCGGCGACATCCCCCACCCCGCCACCGGCGCATCACTAGCAGTGAGCGATCATTAGCGCTTCGCCCATTCGGCGAAATGCTCCGCAACTTTGGCCGTCTTCTCGTCGCCCTCGTGCAGGTAAAAACGATAGCGAAAGGTCAGACTTTTGCCCGCGGGAATGGTCATGCCGCCTTCCGGCGCGCTTTTTCCCTCGTAACCGCGACTGCCGAATGGATTCGCGGCAAACAAACCATAATCGCGCGCGTGCCAGTGACATGGAAAATTCGGGTTTTTCGGGTGATCGAAGATCGCGATGCCGACAGTTTTGCCATTCACCGGCCCGTAATAATCTGTCCAGGAGGCGCGTTTGCCCCAACACGCGGCGTCGCGCAGGCCGGTGTCCTGGACGATGTGACCGTCGCCCGGTTTTTTACCGTGCGTCAGACGCATCGATTCGGCGACACGCGTGGCCATCGCGCCTTCTTTCGTATCGCCGAATCTGACAGGTTTGTCTTTTGGCGCGAACAGAGTGATTTCGAAATCGAACATGCGTTCGTTATCGGGACGATTGTAAATGCGCAACGTGCGTTCGTCCGTGCAGACGATGGTGCCGTTGTTAGCGGTCCATTTGTTGCGTGACTTGATGGCACCGAAATCGTCGCCCGATTTTACCTTCAGAAATTTGTCGTGAACGATTTTGTGCCAGACTTTTTCTTCGGCCCAGAAGTCCATGCCGTTGACGTCGCCGTAGCCATACCAAAGCGAACGATGATGTGGATGATCGTGATCTTCGCCCGGCGGATTTTTCATCGGCCAGTTGCGGGTCATCGGCAACTCTTCGGGCCCGAGGAGCGGATAGCAATACGGTCGGGGCACATCTTTGAAAAAGTATTCGGTAAATAATTTGCCGTTGATTTCGACGCGGATGGTTTTGTCAGTCTGGGTGAGCTTGACCTGGGCGAAGGATGCAACGGCCCCGAGCACCGTGAGGACCAATATCAGTAAAGTTTTTTTCATTTGGACTGCGGCGGCAAGCGAAGCGCGACACCGCTTTGGGATTGTTGAGAAGTCCGAATCGATTGTCGAAATCAAAAGCGGCGTCGCGCGCACCCGCTTGCAGCGGGTGCGCTTGCCGCCGCAGTCCAAAAAAGAAAAGCCGGCGATTGCCCGCCGGCTTCATAAATGATTACTAACGATTACTTCGGTTGCAACAGGACCAATTCAGCACGGCGGTTTTTCTTCCAGGCACTTTCGTTGTGTCCGGTGTCGACCGGTTTACCTTCGCCAAAGGTGACGGTGTGAATGCGTTGCGGATCGACGCCGAGATTGGCGAGGTATTCGCGAACGGACAAGGCGCGTTTATCACCGAGCGAGAGATTGTATTGCTCGGTGCCGCGTTCGTCGCAGTAACCTTCAACCTGCAAGGCATCGGTCGTGTTGCCCTTGAAGTAGGCGGCGACATCATCGAGTTTGGAGCGGTCACCGGATTCGATTGCGGCACCGTCGGTTTTGAAGTGGACGGTGTCTGCGGCAAACTTGTCACGGTTTGGAGTGGCTGCATCGGGATTTTCCCAAAGCTTCGCGTATGGGTTGTTGGAGCTCATCGGAATGCCGCCTTCGCTCGCTCGCGGAGAAGGAAGTGTCCCGGAAGTGTCTGTTCCAGGCGGCACTGCACTTGGCCGACTCATTCCCGGAATATCCGTAACACCAACAGCTTTATGTTTACAGCCGGTGCTGCTGATGAGGGTTGCCAGGCCGAGGGTCAATATTAACGTCGTTTTTTTCATTTCTTCGTTATAGTTGCAGGAAATTGTTCGCTACCTCGCCCAAGCAGGTTGCGAACAGCTCCCTGGATTTTGCGTGCAATCCTTGACGTGTTTAGTAGGCACGTCAAGTAAAGAGAGGACTCGTTTGTGATTTGCTCGCCGGGTGAAGATGACCGTGCGGGAATTGGGCGCCCAACACGGATCTTCACCGGCTACCAGTTTCTTCGCTTCACCTCCAGCGCTCGGCACTACACAAATGGAGAACTCGCCTGAACCGCAGGTAAATACAATATTGCTGCCGTCCGGGGACCAATCCGGTTCGGTCAAGTTGCCATAAATATCAGAACCGTAGACGCTCAACTTATGCGGTTTACCGCCGTTGATGTTGACCACGGTCAAGGTCGCGCGACCGGAGCGCGTGGAAAAAACAATATCCTGACTGTTCGGCGACCACGAGGGCGACGAAATATCATCACGCGCGAACGTCAGTTGTTTGACGTTTTCGCCGTTGATGTCGCAAACGTAAAGGTTTGGCGTGCCGCTTTTGTCCAGGATCATCGCGACTTTCTTGCCGTCAGGCGAAACGTCGGGGCTGAATGCCGAACCGGGCGTTCGCATAAAAACTTTCCGCGTGCCGGTGCCCAGATCGTGTTCCAGAATTTGCGGCGAGCCACTTTTCCAGGATGAATAGAGAAGTTTAAACGCCCCGGAGACCCAGGTTGGCGTCGCAGTCAAAGTGTTGTCATGGGTGACGACCGTTGCGTTATGTCCGTCGAAATCCGCGACGGCAATTTCGGCGCTGCTGCCCTGCCCCACGCGAAAGGCAATTTTGTCATGAAAAATGGACGGCAGCTCGGGACGGATTTGTTTCACAACTTCCGCCGCGAGCGAGTGCGCTTGCGAACGCGTGTTGCCACCAGTATAGGCGTGGCTGAAAACCTGTTGCTTGGTGGCAGCTTCGGTGAGCCGTCCCTCAACGCGACCGTTGTTGCTGCCGCTGACGACGAATTCAGCCTGTGCTGGATCAACGATGTTGAATCCGAGCACGTACAAATCGAACTTCAGGACCGAATCGGCTTCGCCGGTGAAGCCGGTGACGGCGACTGGGACGACGTAGTCCGCCTCTTTGCTAACGACGATGGGGCCCGCGCCGAAATCTGAAGTAACAAATAAAAACGTAGGGACGATTACGAAAGTAAAAAGGTGCTTGTTAATCATTGGGTGTCTCATCCTGCCGATAGTTTAGCTTTTAAGTTAAAGACGATTTGAAATGTGCGTCGTGAATCCTGCGCGCTTTCAGGGAACGGCGGCAATTTTTTGACCTTATCTAAAACGTTGCGAACTGAGCGATCCATTGAGGACCGTCCGGAACCGGAAGTGACCTTCGCGGAGATGATCGTTCCATCCTTCGAAACGACGATTTCGACCTCCGTATCCGAGGTGCTGTCACTCACCCCTTCCGGCGGAACCCACGCGCGATAATAAATGCTGCCCACGACACTCTCGTACCCGGCATAAGCTTCGCTGCCGCCGCCTTCGCCTAATTTCGGCATGACGGTCAGTCCCGAAGTTTTGCTGCCGATGGTGTGCGCGGCTTCCGAACCAATCTTATTCAACGCGCGTTTGACCGAGTTATTGTAAGCAATCGCGCTGGCTTCTTCATCGGCCTGTTGTTTCGCGCGCTGCTGCCTTTTTGTCTTGATCGGGGTCGAGTGAGAAATATCGGCGACGATGTCATCGGCTGATCGTAACTTTTTCGGTTTGGCGATGTGAATTTTTGCCGTGGGCGATTCGATGGGGTGCAAATCGGTTAGGTCTGGTTCAGGTGCGCGGTGTTTGATGACTTTTTTCGGCGGCTCGGGAACGGTTTCCGTTTTGACCACTTCTTTTGGCGGCTTTTCTGGAGTCGGCTCCTGGACTTTAGGCGGCGCAACCTGCTCTTTGGGCGGGGTCGGTTGAGGCTGTTGCGTCGCGGTCATTTGCGGAGCACCCCCGCCGGCGCCGGCGCGATCAAGGACGTTTGCCGAAATGATGTTGAGAATCGGAACTTCAGTTTTGGGCGGCGCACTTTGAAAGGCGGACCCGACCAGGACGATGCCGAGCAAAAGCCCGTGCAAGCCAGCCGCTCCAACCAGACATTTTTTTTCGAGCCGCGTCATTTGTGTTCCAACGGCGCTGTGCGCACCGAGAAAGAGGTAATCTTGTTGCGCGAACAGGCATCAATCAACCCGGCGACATAATTCCAAGTGGTGCTTTTGTCGGCGCGCATATCGATAACCAACTTCGGATTACTGCGAAAATCGCGGACGAGGGCCGCTTCGAGTTGCGGCAGGGTAAGAGGACGGCCTTGCAGCCAATAATTGCCGCGCGGCGTTATTTCGATCACACGAATGTTGCTGCGATCGATGTTGCGCGAATCGGTCGTGCCGCCGTTCGGCAGGTTCAAATCAATCGTCTGCTCAAGCAATGGCCGCGTGATAACGAAAATAATCAGGAGCACGAACGCAAGGTCGAGCAGCGGCGTGATGTTGATTTCATTCAACGTGACTAGCGAGTTGCGTTGGGAGAAGCGGCGCATGGTCAGGTAGAGAAGCTCCAAGCACCAAGATCCAAGCACCAGAGAAGTTCCAAATTCCAAGTTCCAAATGAAGAGCGTGGCAGAACCGCGCCCAGTTTGAAGTTTGGAGCTTGATGTTTCTCTGGAGCTTGGAGCTTGCAGCGTGGTGCTTTCATTGTTCCCTCAAATATTCCGTCTCCATTTTAGAGACGAGTTCCTGCGCGAAATTGTCCAGTTCGACCGTCCGGACGCGCAAGCTATGCACCAAATAGTTGTAAGCAAACATCGAGGGAATCGCGACGAGCAGTCCCGCAACCGTCGTGACTAGCGCGGCGGAAACGCCGGGAGCCATTGTTGGCAAATCGGCGCGACCCATCCGCCCAACGGCGGCAAAGGTATCCATGACGCCCCACACCGTGCCGAGCAATCCGAGGAAGGGCGCGCCGCTGACAGCAATGGCGAGCAAGATTAAACCCGATTCCAGTTTCAACGATTCGCGAGCAACGGCGCCTTCGAGGGTGCGCTTGATGTGCTCCATCGATTTAAGCGTGACAAATTTATCGCGACCTTCCGTGCCGCCTTCGCCTTTGATCTTCAGGCGTTGATCGAGCTCAATGCAACCTTCGTTGTAAACGGCGAAGAGCGGACAGCCGTCGACCTGCAGTCGGCGATCAAAAATTCCGAGGACATTTTTCTGCGCGCGAAATTCTTTTTCGAAGAACAGGTTCAACTTGCGGGCGCGACGCATCTGCATCGACTTGGCAATCATCGTCCCCCACACGAAGATGGATGCGACGGCCAGAAAAATGATGATGACCTTCGCCTCCGGAGTGGCGCGAATCCAGATAAACTGCAATTGTGTTTCCGCGAATAGTACGGGAACGCTCATCGGTAATTATTTCCGGCAAAAAAATGCCGAGACTCCTTTCGGTCTGACGTGGAGGAATGAAATGGCCCAATTTATTTCACGTTCGAACCGCATTTAACTGACCATTGATCGCGATTTAAAGCTCTAACGAAAAAGTTGGCAACAATATTCGGAATAATTATCAAAATTCTTCGAAAACACCCAACTCAAGAGCAGGACGAGGCGACGACCAACAAAAAACCCGCGCACGTCTTATCCAAACGCGCGCGGGTCTTGACGGACTACGGCTTACGGTTGCCCGTAGTAAAATTGCATGCCGTTGCCACCGACATCAGACCAACCGTTCCAACTGCCGCCGGGACTGGTCTGGTAATTCTTCCAGACATCCGCGCTGTTATTGCCGATGCCGTAAAGTTGCAGCGCGCCGTTTTGGCTGTTGGCCACGGTTAGATATTGGTTTTGCCCCGTCCCGCCCATGTCAGCCCACGTGTGCCAGCCGCTCTTGGGTTGATTCTGCCAGACATGCCAGACGTTGTTGTTGCCGCCCACGCAGAACAGTTCGAGGCGGCCATCTTTATTAATACCGACGACGAGGCCGGGTTTGACTCCAACTGCCGCGGAGCCGTTCATCGCACCCCAACCGTTCCAACAGCAGTTAGGCGAGGTCTGCCAGTTGTGTTGGACTGCTCCGGAGCTGTCGACGCCGAACACTTCAATGGAGCCGTCAAAATCATTGGCCACAGCCAGATGCGGATCGATGCCCGCGCCGCCGAAATCAACCCAGCCGTTCCAACCCTGGCCGGCGGTGGTTTGCCAGTTGTGCCAGACGTGGCCATTTGAACCGACGCCGAAGATTTCGAGACGTCCGTTTTGATTAACAGCGACTTTGTAACCGGCCTTGATCGTCTGGGTGCCCATATCGCTCCAGGAACCGTTCCACCCGCCATTGACAGCGGTTTGCCACTCGTTCCAAATATGCCCGTTGCTGCCGATGCCGAAAACTTGCACGCGGCCGTCGAGGTTCGTGACCGCGAC
>JAICXV010000122.1 GCA_025934545.1 Verrucomicrobiia bacterium | reverse complement strand
TCGCTGACTTTAGTCCGCTTCATCGTAATAACAATTGTGTGCGCAACGTTTTAAAACAGGCGAGCTCAAGCCGACTAAAGTCCGCGCTCCGTTCAATTGTCTTTAGCTTATCAAAAATCCGTGTGCATCTCTGTCCATCTGTGGTTAAGTGACCTTGAATTTGGAACCGGACCAGCCAGTTAAACACCAGCGCCGCAAAAGATATAGCGGCACGCACCCTCGCCGATTCGAAGAAAAATATAAGGAACACAATCCAAACCGTTACGCCGATACAGTCGCCAAAGTTCTCGACTCCGGCAAAACTCCCGCCGGCACACATCGACCGATCATGGTTGCCGAAATCCTCGACGTGCTGGCGCCCAAACCCGGCGATGTTGTCGCTGATTGCACCCTCGGTTTTGGCGGACACGCTCGCGCGTTGCTCGAAAAAATAATTCCCGGCGGTCGCCTCATCGGCCTTGATGCCGACCCCATTGAACTCCCCAAAACGGAACAACGCCTGCGCGAATTGGGTTACGATTCTAACTGTGTCACGGTCCATCGTTCCAATTTTGCCGGCCTGCCGAAAATTTTGGCCGCGAACCAACTCAGCGGGGTTGACATTATTCTCGCTGACCTTGGTGTTTCCTCGATGCAACTCGACAATCCATCGCGCGGTTTTTCGACTAAAGGCGATGGCCCGCTCGATATGCGCATGAACCCGCAGCGCGGCCAGACCGCATCCGATCTGCTGAAGAAAATCGAGGCCGCGGAACTCGAAACCATCCTCACCGACAACGCCGATGAACCAAACGCGCGCACGCTCGCCATCGTGTTGGCTGGAAAAACATTCGAGACAACAAAGCAATTGGCGAATGCCATTCGCGAAACTTTTCCTGAACCGCGCCGTCGCAGTGATGACGCGGACCTGACGATCAGACGCGCTTTCCAGGCATTGCGCATCGCCGTCAACGACGAGTTCTCAGCGCTCGATACTTTTCTGCGCAACGTCCGTTATTGTCTCAATCCGAGTGGTCGCATTGCGGTCCTGACGTTCCACTCCGGCGAAGACCGTCGCGTCAAAAAGAGTTTCGAAGCCGGTTTATCGGAAGGCTTTTATTCCGCCATCGCGCACGAAGTCATCCGTCCTAGTCCCGAGGAGCGCCGCGCCAATCCCCGCTCCTCGCCAGCGAAATTACGATGGGCAAAAGCGAAATGACTCGGTCACTGTCCGCCGACAAGCTGCCACCCCTTTAAGTCCGACAACGTTCCATTGTAAGCATCCAGATTGCATGGATTGTTCACGCCGCCAACTGACCCGACCGCGGCACGCCAGTAAGCCCATGCATTACTATCGCACGTCCCACTGGTCGTCGCAGGACAAGGACAACAGATGTCCCACGGATTGCCGGTGTAAAGATTTTGGCCGTCTTCGTTGATGAGAAACGACTGCAGCCAAAGGTCGTTGCCCAGAGAGCACCGGTTGCATGGCGTCACAATAATCTGCATAAAAAGTTGGATGGCTGACTTATCCCAAACATCTTTGTAGTAGCGGTTGAACCACGTTGTATAAGAAGTCTCCGCGCAAGCCACACCGGCCAGGACTTCAAAGTCCACAGCCGGGTAAAGAGATTGTCCGTCGCTAACAATATCTCCGCCGGCGACGCTCCAGAACTTATTCGCTTGCACGCTCGAGCAACTGAGCGATGGATCGGCAGAATGATATGCGCCCATGAGCAGGCCGTTATTTTTGCCGCGCTTCATGTTCCCCGCGTAGTCGAGATCCGTCACCGACGTTCCTTCCGTCGCTTTGACAAACGCAAAGCTAACGCCGTTGGAAGCGACGGTCGACCAATTGATATGACCTTGCGCGCTGGAGACGTCGATACCGAACAAATTAGTCGGTGAATTATTTGCCTGCACGCCAGCCGCGCTAGCGAAAGCCAGGGCTACAACGATCAGTGTCCGGAAGTGATTAAAATATTTCATATGATGGGGTGAAGGGAAGAACCCGCGCGGACGTTGAATCCGCGCGGGTCAATTCTTCAACGTTGGATGATTAAATTCCGCCGATGCCCTGCTGCGCCTTCAATTGAGTCAACGTTCCATTGTAGGCATCAAGATCAACATTTCCGGAAATGCCGCTGATCGCGCCCGTGCCGCTGACACCCCAATAATTCCAAATATTGCTGCCGCATTTGCCGGTCGAATCCCACACGTTGCAATTGCAGCAAACATTCCACGGACTGCCTGTAAAAAGGTTCTGGCCATTATAGTTAACAATCCACGGTCCAAGCGTGAGGCCGCTCGTAAAATTGCATCCGCCGCACGGCGCGATGATGATTTGGCAATTTAGTGAGGCCGACGTTTTGGCTTTCACGAGCGAATTGAACTTGTTCGCCCAGGCGGTGTAACTCCCCAATCCACACGCGACGCCGTTGAAGATTTCGAAATCAATCGCCGGACTAAGCGATTTGCCGTCGGCGAGAATGTAGGGGCCGGCCACGTTCCAGAAGTGATTCACTTCAGCACTTGGACAATCCGTGTCCGGATGCGCGAAATGCCACGCGCCCATCTGTATGCCCGCGCTTTTGCCGTGGCTCATGTTGATCGTGAAATCGGCGTCCGTAAAAGTCGTCCCTTCGGTCGCGCGCGCGAAAGCGAACTGGACGCCGTCCGAATGCACAGACGTCCAGTTAATCGAACCTTGCGTGCTCGACACGTCGATGCCGAGTAAATTAGTGGCGTGGACCGATGCGGCGCTAAAAACCGTCGCCGCCACAATTCCGAGGTACAATCCGAGTTTGTTAATAAGTTTCATAATCGTTGCGTGTTTTCAGTGCAGGGTTGAAAACCAACGCCCAATCGCTCCTGCACGCGACGAGGCGTTTTTGCGTTTGAACTCAGGGTTGGGACAGCACCGATGTTTCCACGTTTCCGCTCACCGCGCAATAGGGGAAGGCCTGAATGAGGGTTGCCGACGCGGTTAGCCCTTTACGCGCAGGAATTGGGTGACTTCGTTGGCGAACGTCTCAGGATTGATAGGCTTCTCGATGTAACCGGCAAAACCAATCCGCAATGCCGCGGCACGATCACCCGGCATTGCGAATGAACTCACGCCAACTAGCGGAACGTCCTCCAACATCGGATCTTCTTTGAACCGTTTGGCGGTTTCGTAACCGTCCATTTCGGGCATTTGAATGTCCATCACGACGAGGTCGGGCTTTTCTTGCCGCGCCATTTCCAAAGCGAGCCGGCCATTTTCGGCTGTCTTCACCGCAAAACCGTTTCGTTCGAGCAGGAATTGCGCGAGATAACGATTATTCTCGTTATCTTCAATCAGAAGAATCTTCGGGTTCATGGCAGCGTGAAGAAAAACGTCGCGCCGCTCGCTGGCGCGCCTTCGGCCCAGATGTGGCCACCGTGACGAGAAATGATTTGATGGACGGTCGCCAGGCCGATGCCTGTCCCGGGAAAATCATTTCCAGAATGCAGGCGCTGAAACGGTGCGAACACTTCTGTCGCGCGCTTGCTGTCGAACCCGGCCCCATTGTCGCGCACAAAATAAGCGCGCGGCTTGGCGTCGATGATACCGAATTCAATGCGCGCTTTCGGCGTTTTGGCGGTGAATTTCCAAGCGTTATCAAGCAGGTTCTGCATGACGGCGCGGAGCAACGCAGGATCGCCATCAACCACAACCCGTGGCGCAATCACGAATTGCACGCATCGCTCCGGGTTTTGCAATTGCAACTCGGCGGCGATTTCAGCGGCGGCAATGCTGAGATCAATTTTTTCTTTACGCATCTCGCCGTGTGTCGCCTGCGAGAGTTTGAACAGCGCATCGACCAAGCGGCCCATGCGATGAGTTTCCGCGTTGATCCGCGCGACGCAATCACGGCCTATCTCAGGCAACTCTTTGGCGTAATCTTCAATAAGGATTTCGGCGAGGCCATTGATGCGATGCAACGGCGCTCGCAAATCATGCGAAACCGCCGCGACAAAAGCTTCCAGCTCGCGATTGGCAATGGCCAATTCCTGCGTGCGCCCACGGACACGATTTTCCAATTCGGTGTTAAGCGCGCGCACTTCTGCTTCAGCTTTACGGCGCTCGACGTTTTCGCGTTCTTTCGCCTCGACGGTCGCCTGAAGTTCGCGCGAGAGCGTTTCAAGCTGCGTCACTTTTTTGTCGAGCTTACGCGCGAGCCGATGGTGATAAGTGCGCAAAAGCGTTTCCTGGTCTTCGAGCGGCTGCGCGGGTTTCAACTGGCCTTTGCGCGCCTGGTCGATGACGTCGCCGATGATTTCCAAAAACGGTTGCGGCTCGATGGGTTTGACGATGAAACGCGATGCGCCCAGCGCCAACCCAAGTTCTTCATCTTTCTTTTCGGTGTAAGTCGCGGTGTAAAAAACAAACGGCACATCGCGCATCGTGTTGTCCTGCTTGACTCGACGACACAGTTCAAAGCCGTCCATCAACGGCATCAGGATATCCGCAAGGATGAGGTCGTAGCGTTCAACGATTAATTTGTTAAGCGCCTCGACACCGTTTGTGACCGAAGTGACTTTATAGCCGGCGCCGCGCAGGACGGATTCGAGGAGATACCGGTTGTCAACATTGTCGTCGACGCTCAGTATTTTTAGATTGGAGTGGTTATTCATCCACCGCCTCCGCATCAATTCGGCCCGGGCTGCTCTAGGGGAACCGTGAAGGTAAAGCGGGAGCCACGGCCGCGCAAGCTCTCCGCACCAATTTGCCCGTGCATCAACGTAACCAGTTTGCGGCAGAGATGCAATCCCAGACCGGTCCCCTCGTAAACCCGTTTCCTTGACGCATCCAATTGCCGAAATGCCTCAAAGAGCATCCCCATTTGCTCTTGCTTGATGCCGATGCCGGTGTCCGCCACACAGACCGAAAGTGATTGTCCTTCAATGCGAACGATGACTTCTACGGATCCACGGTCGGTGAATTTGATGGCGTTGTTGAGAAGGTTCAACAAAATCTGAAACATGCGCTTGCGATCGCCGATCATCGGGATTTGCGACGGGGACACCTCACTGGTCAGCGAAAGGTTCTTTTGATCAACCAATGGTTTGAGGGTAGCAATGGCTTCGTTGACGACCGGCACGAAATCAAAAGGGGCGCGGTCAAGATCCATCTTCCCCGCTTCGATCCGCGAGACATCGAGCAAATCATTGATCAGCGTGAGCAAATGTCGCGAGGCGCTCGTGACGATGCCCAATTGTTTCTTTTGCTCGTCGTTGATTGGACCGGCCAGCCCCTGTCCCAAAATGCCGGTGAACCCGATGATCGAATTGAGCGGCGTGCGCAATTCGTGACTCATGTTGGCGAGGAAGAGCGATTTGAGATGGTCGAGTTCCTTGAGCCGTTCGTTCGCGTTGACCAATTCCGCGGTGCGATCGCGCACGCGTTGTTCCAATTCGCTTTGCGCGCGCTGCAGTCCGGTCAATGCGCGGTCGTGTTCGATTGCCACACTCGCCAGATGCGTGACTTGTTTGATGAGATCAAAATCGCGCGGCGTCGGCTTTCGACATTCTTTATAATACAGAGCGAACGTCCCGAGCAGTTCGTTCGCCGCGGACAAAATAGGTGTCGACCAACAAGCGCGCAGCCCGCAATCGAGCGCAATTTTAAGAACGTCTGGATAGGCAGTCCAAAGCGGATCGTGCGCTATATCATCTGCGACAACCGTATGTCTGGTGTAGGCGGCCGTGCCGCAAGCGCCCGCGATGGGACCGACTGCCAGTGGTGTGATCGCTTTGGCCCAGCGTTTCGGCAAACTCGGCGCGGCCGCCGGGTAAAGGTGTTTGGCATCCGGGTCGAGCAACATTACGCTCGCTTCCACCGGCGGATTGATCACTTCAATGCGCTGGCAGATCTCATCGAGAATGTCCGCCAGCGGTAACCGATTGGCGATACATTCGAGCACATGCTTTTCGGCGGACAACAAACCCGCGGCGAACTTACTCTCGGTAATATTGCGGAACGACCGCAGAATCGCTTTGTGACCATGATAAACGATCGGAATGCCCGTCATATGCGCATCAATCGCACCACTGGCTGCGCGCAGTTTGACTTCCACGGCCGGCGCCGGCTCGCCCGTGAGACCCATTTGTTCGCGACGACGGTCCAGCAATGGATAAAACTCCGGATGAATGAAATCTTCGATTGGCCGGCCGAACAGATTCCCGGGGTTCGCGACACCAAGGAGAGTCGCACATGCGGCGTTGGCAAAAACAATCTTTTGATCGATCGTAACGATAATTCCCTCAGGAACATTCTCAACGACCGCGCGGTAACGCTCTTCGCTTTCGCGCAACTTTTGCTGGGCCCGTTTACGTTCGGTAATGTCCTGGCAAATCCCAATCAGTTTCACCGGATTTTGAGCGGCATCAAAAAGCCATTTGCCCTGGCTGCGCAGGTCGCGGACCGAACCGTCGGGATGGACGATCCGCTCCTCAAATTCAAAAGGCATTTTGTCGCGATAGGCGTTTTGGACAGTCGTGCGGGTGTGCTCACGATCCTCGGGATGAACTCGTTCCAGATACCCTTCGAACGTTGGCTTGAACTCCTCGAGCGTCACTCCAAAAATGCGGCAGAGTTCATCCGAACGATAAACTTTCCCGGTGTGGACGTCCCATTCATAGCTTCCCATTTGCGCGATCCGTTCGGCTTCGACGAGGATGGCTTCACGGCGGTTTAGCGGTCCAACGAGGTCGGCATTCTCAGCGGGGTCCAGCTTTGACGGCATTTGTTGCGGCGTGTTCACAACATGAGCTATTCATAAGCGTCCGTCTCTCACGGCACTTTATCAACAACAAAGGTGCGGACCGGACGGGCGCTGTCGCGCGCCAATTGTCACCGATATTC
>JAICXV010000151.1 GCA_025934545.1 Verrucomicrobiia bacterium | reverse complement strand
TTTTCCTCCTCGGGCGCCATCTGGTCGAACTCCTCGATTTCCAGCCCAAATAAATCGGTCATGTCGTGCGGGAATCCGGCGTCGGGCGCGATGTGGTGTTCATCGACCAACCCGGTGTTGCAGCTCGCGACGAGCGTGCCGCCGTTGTGAACGTAAAGTTTGAGCGCATCGGCTTCGCCACCCGCCAGCATGTGCATCGAGGGAGCAAAAACGATTTTGTATTTGGACAAGTCTTCCGTGGGCCGGGCGAAATCGACCGGAATATTTCGATCGTGTAGCGCCGTGTGAAACATCTGGATGTGCTGGCGCAAATTGAAGTTTTTATTCGGCTGACGTGGCATCGAGAGCGTCCAATCGTTTTCGTGCGAGTATAAGATGCAGACGTCGGCTTTGATTTTCGTCCCTTTGAGTGCAGGGGCGAGTTTGCGAATTTCCTCGCCGATACGACTGATCTCTTTATACACACGGTTTTCACCGCGACCATCGTGGCTGAGGACGCCGCCGTAAAACTTTTCCGGGCCGATGCGCGGTTGGCGCCAGAAGAAGTAAAGGATGCCGTCAGCGCCGCGTGAGATCAGTTGATAAGTAAACAGGCGCACGACATCCGGGCGCACGAGCGAGTTGATGTCCTGCCAATTGACATGGCCGGCTTTTTGTTCGATGACCCAGAACCCTTCGTCACCGTCCGGCATTTTGACATTCGATTTTTTAAGCGAGCGCAAAAAATCGACTTCGCAGGCGTTTTCGGCCGACTTGGTTTTGACAGTGGCGTTGCTGTTCAGCGAAACGAAATCTAACGCATCGCCCATATCGAACAAATCGAGCCGTTGACCGAACGCGCGCATGTTCGTGGTGACTGGTGCGTTCGGCGTGAACTCGCGCAAGGCTTCAGCCTGCATGCGGACGAATGCGACAATTGTATCGCTGGTGAACCGACGCCAATCCAAAAGCAGCGCGGGATTGTGAGCATCGGGCGCGATCATCGGCATGGGCACTTCGTTGAAATCGCCGACCGTCAGACTCCAGAAACGGAGGCCGAGCATGTTGTTGAGTTTCTCGACCGTTTCGTATTTGGCTTTGAGCCACGCGTGCCAATCGCGCTCTGTTTCTTTGTTGAAACAGGGGACCATCGAATGTGCGCCAATGTTATTGTCGATTTGCCATGCGATGAGTTGCGGATGTTTGCCAAGCGCTTCGGCGATCGCGCGAACGATTTTTTTGGAAAAATCCCAATACAAATCCGAATTGAGGCAGCAGGCGTGACGTGTGCCAGCGTTGAGAGGGATGCCCTGTTCGTTAACTGGCAAAATTTCCGGATGTTTTTTGGTCAACCATAGCGGCGGAACGGCCGTCGGCGTGCTCAGGACGACCTTTATGTCCGCTTCGCCCATCAAATCCATCACGCGCTTGAGCCAGGCGAAATCGTATTGGCCTTCTTTAGGTTCGCAAAGGCCCCAAACAAATTCGCCGATGCGGACGATGTTGATGCCGGCCTCGACCATCAGTTCGAGGTCGCGTTTCCAGCGTGCTTCGGGGTCGTCCGGAGTTCCGGCGTAAGGGTAGATCCAATGTTCCGGATGATAGTCGGTTCCAAAATACATGGCGCAACGTCGTTCGCGGTGGACACGATGATTTTAATCGTGCCACGACGATAGGCAACTCAAAACAGACACTGTCAACTACGCAAAGATGTATAGGTGATACCACTTTGTTCTATCTTTTTCGTTCGGCGGGTTTAAAACCGGACTATGCATCAGGTGGACCCAACTAAGATTTTCCAACTGGAGCGACCGGACCCGGCGTTGTGGAAATACTATTTAATTCGAGCCGTGTTGGCGGGGCCGTTCGTCGTGTTCGTTTTGCCGTTCTTGTATTTCCGTTACCACACGTTGCGCTATCGGTTCGACGAAGAAGGCATTCACATGAAGGTCGGGATTTTGTTTCGGCGCGAAATTAATCTGACTTACGCCCGTATCCAGGACATTCACCTCCGGTCGGGCATCCTTCAACGATGGCTCGGGTTGGCCAACGTTGAAATCCAAACCGCTTCGGGTTCCGCGGGCGCTGAGCTCGTGATCGAAGGGTTTAAGGAATTCGAAATGCTGCGCGATTTTCTTTATACGCGGATGCGCGGGTATAAAGGGGCTATTGCGACGCCGCCCGCTTTGCATCCGACGACAACTCCAGTTGCCGCTGAAGGTCAGGACGCAGTGGCCTTGCTGTTGAGCATTCGCGATGAGTTGCGGCGCACGCGGGAGTTGGTGGAAGCGAAACAGAAAGGAGGGCAAAATGTATAAAGCGTTTTGCGATGCGTGCGAAAAGGTACTTAAAATTCCTGCCCCACCGGAACCTCCTCCCGGCCACGAGGAAACGACACAAATCTTTCGGGCTGCACCGAACTTCTTAAAATATTTGCTCGCGATGTGGGCGATAAGGGCAGCGTTGATAGTCGGTGCTGCCGCAATCGCGCTTCTCGCCATTGCGATTCCAAATATGATGGGACGGAATCACAGTGCTCTCTCTCACGTCATAGTTTTGGTGCTCGATTCCGTTGCGTTCGTTGTGGTGCTCATAACGCAGCTATGGGGCCTGGCAATTGTTCGCCTCGATTACGAAAAGCGTTGGTATGTGGTGACGGACCGCAGTCTGCGAGTGCGCGAAGGAATTGTTAATCTTCGCGAGATGACCGTCAATTTTGCGAACATTCAAAATATTTCGATTTCGCAAGGGCCGATTCAACGCATGCTGAACATTGCGGATTTGCGGGTGGACACGGCGGGCGGCGGGGGCGGTGGCCCAAAACAGGGGAACGAGCAGATGTATAACCTGCACACCGCATTTTTTCGCGGTGTCAATAATGCCAATGAAATCCGGGAATTGATCCAGGCGCGATTGCGACATTTGAAGGACTCCGGACTGGGCGATCATGAGGAAGTTGCAGCGGCTTCGAAAGCTTCATCGACTGAGGAAGGATTGATCGTGGCGTTGCGGGAAGTTCACGAGGAAGCGCGACGACTGAACTCCGCACTGCAGATGAGTTGAGTTTCCTTGTTTGTGCGCGAATAAAATCGGAGAATAGGGCGTCGATATGACATTCGCGGTCCGTTGCATGAACGCTTTCAGATTAACATCGTCAATGCTTGCGCTTGGCTTCGCGGTGTCGTCATTTGCCGCCGCCCCAAAAGAATCGCCTCTCACCTCGCCGACCGCTCGCAACCATTGGTCTTTCAAAGCCCCCGTCCGGCCTCTATTGCCGGCCGTGAAAAACAAGAAGTGGGTTCGAAATCCAATCGATCAATTTGTCCTCGCCGGTTTGGAAAAGGAAAAAATGTCTCCCTCGCCTGAAGCGGATCGGGCAACGCTCATTCGCCGGCTTCATCTGGATATCACCGGACTGCCACCGAGTCTGAAGGAGATCGACGACTTCGTCGGCGACCATAGCACTGACGCCTATAATAAAGCCGTCGAACGGCTGCTCGCCTCTCCTCATTACGGCGAACGTTGGGGACGGCATTGGCTGGACGTGGCGCGCTATGCCGATTCGAATGGGTTTGAAAAAGATTTGGCGCGGTCGATCTGGCCGTACCGCGATTATGTGATCAACGCCTTCAATCGTGATTTGCCTTTTGACGAATTCGCCGTCGAACAATTGGCGGGGGATATGTTGCCGAATGCGACATTGGAACAAAAAGTTGCAACGGGTTTTTTGCGCAACTCCATGATTAACGAAGAGGGCGGCGTTGATCCCGAACAGTTCCGCAATGAAGCAATCATCGACCGCATGGACGCGATGGGGAAGGCGTTCCTCGGACTGACCATCAATTGCTGCCAGTGCCACAATCACAAATATGATCCGTTTGCGCAGAAGGAATATTACCAGTTGTTCGCGTTCCTCAACAACGACGACGAACCGCAAATGGAGGTGCCAAGCAAGGAACAACAGGCTGAGCGTGACGCGATCCTGAAAAATATCGCGGAGATTGAAGACGAATCGCTCGCCAAATATCCGGACATCGCGGAGACGATGGACGCGTGGGAACAAAAAATGCGCGACATGGCCGGCGATTGGGAGGTGCTCGATCCCGAAAAATATTACGGCGCAGTTGGAACGAAGTTCACGAAACTCAAAGACAAATCGCTGCTGGCCACCGCGTCTAATCCGCCATTTTCCGAATACACCATCACTGTTCGTACGCATTTGACGAACATTACCGGTTTCAGGTTGGAAGCCTTGCGCGATCCGAATTTGCCATCATATGGTCCGGGCCGTGCGCCCAACGGTAATTTCGTTCTATCGGAATTTCGCGTTGAAGTGTCGCCTCTATCAGACCTGACGAAAACGAACCGCGTCGCGCTGCAGCATGCGACGGCCGATTTTTCGCAGAAAGGTTTTCCGGTTGAGGCCGCCCTCGACGCGTCTGGAACGAACAAAGTCGGTTGGGGCGCGGAAGATTTGCCCGGTCGCAGGAATGCCGATCGGCGAGCAGTCTTCGAAGCAAAGGAGCCGACGGGTTTTGAAGGTGGAACGCAAATTAGGTTCACACTTCGACAATCGTTTGGCGGGGAGCATTGCATCGGGCGTTTACGATTGTCCGCGACTACGGATAAAGGGCCGTTGTTTGCCGATCCGCTATCGAAACACGCGCGCGAAATCCTCGCCGTCGCGAAAGATAAACGCACTAAAGAACAGCAACGCGAGTTGTTCAGTTACTATTGCAAGTCGGACGACCGATTTGCCGATGCAAACAAACGCATCGATGAAGAGCAATCCAAGTGGCCATCAGCCCCGACTACCCTCGTGTTGAGCGCGAAAGAGGACCCGCGCGAGACGCACATATTCAAGCGCGGCGATTGGCGTAAGCCCGAAGAGCTCGTGACACCTGGCGTCCCTGGGATTTTACACCCGTTTCCAAAGGATGAACCTCGTAATCGTCTCGGATTGGCTCATTGGTTGGTCGACAAAAAGAATCCCACGCTCGCGCGCGTCATCGTCAATCGCATGTGGCAGGAATATTTTGGGCGCGGCATCGTACCAACAGCTGAGGATTTCGGCACGCAAGGCGAAAAGCCGAGTCATCCGGAGCTTCTCGATTGGCTAGCGACCGAATTCATGGACAGCGGTTGGAGCATGAAACACATGCACCGCCTGATAGTGAACTCTGCAACCTATCGGCAATCGTCGGTCGTGTCGCCGCAGCTTTGGGAAAAGGACCAATACAATCGTCTGCTTGCGCGCGGTCCTCGCGTGCGGGTCGATTCCGAAATCATTCGCGACATCGCACTGACTTCCGCTGGATTGTTGGATGAAAAAATTGGCGGCCCAAGTGTTTATCCGCCCATTCCCGACGGCGTCTTAAGCCTTGGTTACGGGTCGCCGATGAAATGGGAAGTGTCGGGCCGGTATCGCCGTGCCATGTACACCTTCTGGAAACGCACCGTGCCGTATCCGTCGATGCTCGTGTTCGATTCACCCAACGGCGATCAAGCGTGCGCCCGGCGCATTAGGTCCAATACTCCGTTGCAAGCCCTGACGACATTGAACGATCCCGTCTTCTTCGATGCCGCCCAGGCGCTGGCCATGCGCGTGTGGAAAGAAGGTGGAAAAACCGATCAGGCTCGCGCGGACTATGCATTCCGACTATGCACCGGTCGCAAGCCGAACAGCACGGAAGAACATAGTGTTTTGGAACTCTTGAACGACCAGTCGAACTATTTCGAAGACCGCACGACCACGGCCATCGAAGTCGCATCCCCCGACCCCAAATCGCCCCCGAAAGACGTCAACCTGCACAAAGTCGCCGCCTGGACCATGGTCTCGCGCGTCTTGCTCAATCTGGACGAGACGATTACGAAAGAATAAGGTTCACACGATTTTGCACGTTAAATTTCGATTATCGATCCTGCTGTTGTGCGGCGCATTCAGTTTGACCGCTGCTGATATTCCGCTGCTCGAAAAGGTTGATGCGCAACCCTTGGTCGCGCAGGTTCGGCGAATCGGCCAGGCGATGGATAATCTTGGCTCGCCATTTGACGAAAAAAAAACCGCGGCACTGCTGGCCGCGATGAATGCGCCGGATGCTAGCACCCACCTTCAGCAACTGCTTGATCCGCTTTGCTTGTTCTATGTGCAAATCAATTCCGAATCGCGCGTCAAAGTAACCGTCGGA
>JAICXV010000402.1 GCA_025934545.1 Verrucomicrobiia bacterium | reverse complement strand
TGGATGAAATCGGCGACATGAGTTTGAGCACGCAAGCGAAGTTGCTGCGTGTTTTGCAGGAGCGCTACATCCAGCGGCTCGGCGGTAAAGAAAATATTCCGATCAATGTCCGGGTGATTGCGGCGACGCATCGCGAGTTGGAAAACGCGATTGCGCAAAAGACATTTCGCGAAGATTTGTTTTACCGGTTGAATGTCGTGACGATTCAACTGCCGCCGTTGCGCCAGCGGTCCGAGGACATACCGGGATTGGTCCGTTATTTTTTGCAGAAGTACGGCAACGAGCTGGGCATTCATACGTCGATACAATCTGATGCGTTGGAATATTTGCGCGAACAGCCGTGGCCGGGAAACATTCGCGAATTGGAGAACGTGGTGCGGCAGGCAATGCTGGTGGCGCGGCGTTACACGATCACGGTGGAGCATATCCGGCAGGTAATGACGAAGAATTTCGCAGTTGCCGACAAAACCGACGGCTCGCTCAGCGCGTGGATCGGTGAATTGTTGACGAAAGCAAAACGAGGCGAGGCGGACCGCATTTACGCGAAGGTGTTTGACGGCATGGAGCGTGAGCTGTTCACGCAAGCGATTCAACTCGCGCGCGGCAATCAAGCCAAGGCCGCGCGCTGGCTGGGCATTTCGCGGCTGACGATGCGGGAAAAGTTGACTGCTTTTGGGTTGAGGCCGGGGATGGATGATGGCGAAGAGTCGGGAGATTAGACATTACATCCCGAAAAAGTTTTCGCTTTTCGAGAAACGGGTGCGTCGTAATATGGGGTTTCCATGATTGCCCAATCTCTTTCCCGTCGTCGTTTTTTGATTACGTCTGCGTTAGCCACCGCAGCTTCGAGTTTTACACTCAAAGCCGAGGAGTCGAAACGCGAGCCGATCATTGATATCCATCAACACACCAATTACGGCGGGCCGCGCGATCCGAAAACGTGGCAGCAAATCAAGCCGGCGCGCAGCGATGAGCAGTTGCTCGCGCATCAACGCAACATGGGCGCCACGACGACGATTTTGTTGCCGTCGGGCAAACCGGTTTATCGCGAGTCGACGCATCAAGGGCGCTCGAACGGACTGGAGAGCACGTGCACGAGCAACGAAGCGTGCATGGCGTTTGCGAAAATGTATCCGGGCGAGTTTTTGTTTGCGGCGAACGAAGTGTCGGATCTGGATGAAGCGCCGGCGACGATTGAAAAATATCTCAAGCTCGGCGCGGTCATGATCGCGGAGCAGAAGTTTGGTGTGGATTGTGATTCGGCGGCGATGCAGAAGCTTTATAAATTGGCTGAGGCTTACAACGTGCCGATCCTGATGCACTGGCAGGTCGGCAGTTATAATTACGGTTTCGAGCGGTTTTATAAAATGCTCGAGAAATACCCGAAGACGAAGTTTATCGGGCACGCGCAAACGTTCTGGGCGAACATCGATAAAAGATGCGACAACGATCCGCATAATCTTTATCCGCATGGCAAGATTACGCCGGGCGGAATCACCGACCGTTACTTGAGCGATTATCCAAACATGTTTGGCGATTTGTCGGCTGGTTCGGGGAACAACGCGCTCAAGCGCGATCCGGAACATACGCGCGGGTTTTTTGAGCGGCATCAGGACAAACTCGTTTACGGAAGTGATTGCACGGACACGATTGGCCGGGGGATTGGATGTTCGGGAGCTTCGACGATTGGGTTGGTGCGGAAATATTCAGCGAACAAAACGATTGAGCGAAAATTGCTTTACGAAAACGCGAAGAAGATGTTTCGGTTGGGGTAAAAAAAATCCGAAATCTGAAATCCGAAAAGAACAGTGCAATGAGGCAAATCCGAATTTTTGCTCGATGTCTTCTCGCGTCGGTTGCCACGATTTCTTTCGTCGTGGGCGCCACTGTATTCGGAGCAGTTGAAAAGAGACCGGACATTGTCGTCTACATTTCGGACGACCATGGGTGGAACGATTCTGGGGCGTACGGAAATAGGATTGTTCGCACGCCGAACCTCGATGCGCTGGCGAAACAGTCGCTCGTTTTTGATCGCGCGTTTGCCAACTCGCCGGCTTGCACGCCGTCGCGCTGCGCCTTGTTCACGGGCGTTGAACCGATGCGTAACGGCGCGCATGCGAATCACAGTCAGATTCGCGACGGGCTGAAGACGTGGCCGGATTATTTTCATGCGCTCGGCTATCGGGTGGTGATCGTCGGGAAGACGGATATTCGTCCGGGGAAAAGTTTTCCATTCGAATTTATCAACGGGAAGGTCGATCCCAAAGCGCCACCGCTCCATTGGAAGTTGGACACGAATGCCGTCGACGGCGTCCTCCGCGAACATGCGGCAAAACGCGAGAAGCCGTTGTGTTTGATTGTGGGTGATTGGAATCCGCATGTGGTCTGGCCGAAGAACGAAGGTTACGATCCGGCGAAAGTTGATTTGCCGAAATATTTGGTCGACATGCCGGAAACGCGTGATGCGCGAACGCGATATTACACGGGGGTGAGTCACATGGACCGCGCGCTGGGAGCGTGTTTGAGTTCGATGAACCGATATGGTTACGACGACGCGTTGTTTATTTATACCGCGGACCAGGGCGCGCAATGGCCGCATGCAAAGTGGACGGTTTACGATGCTGGGATCCAGGTGCCGTTAGTGGTTCGGTGGCCGGATCGGATCAAGGCGGGACGGACGGATGCAATCGTTCAGCTTACGGATTTGATGCCGACTTTGTTGGAGGCGGCCGGTGGAAAAGCTCCGAAAAATATCGATGGTCGCAGTTTTCTGCCGGTGTTGAATGGAAAAACCGATCGTCATCGCGACATTATTTTTGCGGCACACACGGGCGATGGGCAGATGAATCAATTTCCAATCCGCTGCGTGCGCACAGAAAAATATAAATACATTCTCAATCTTGAGCCCGAGCGGATTTACACGAGTCATATTACCAGCGCAGAACCAAGGGACGGGCGCGATTACTGGGATAGTTGGGTGCGCGCAGCGAAGACGAATCGTTTTGCAGCCGAGAGAGTCGCGGACGACCAGCATCGGCCGAAGGAAGAGCTCTACGATGTGCAGGCCGATCCCGATGAACTCCATAATCTCGCGGGTGACGCGAACTACGAAAAAGTTTTGTTGTCGCTGCGCAAAAGGCTGGCGGCTTGGCGCAAGACACAAGGTGAGGAACAGGTGGATCCGTTAGCCAAGGCGACGACTCCAAACATCGTTTTAATTTTGGCCGATGATCTCGGTTTTTCCGACCTGGGCTGTTATGGCTCGGAGATTTCGACGCCGAATCTGGATCGGTTGGCAAAGAAGGGCCTTCGTTTCGCGCAGTTTTATAATACGAGCCGATGTTGCCCAACCCGGGCGTCGCTCTTGACTGGTTTGTATCCGCATCAAGCGGGGATCGGACACATGATGGAAGACCGGCACGAGCCCGGTTATCGCGGCGAGCTGAATCGCAATTGTCTCACGATTGCGGAGGCCTTGCGCGGCGCGGGTTATCAAACTGGAATGGCAGGCAAATGGCACGTGTGCCATGTGAATTTGACCGGAAAACCGCAGTTAAACCGTGAAAACGACGATGCGTGGTGGGATGACAAACATGATTGGCCGTTGCAACGCGGGTTTGAAAAGTATTATGGAACGATTCACGGCGTTTGCAGTTATTTTTTTGCCTTATAAACATCCTATGCGCAGATCTGCTTTTCTTACTTTGACATTTGTTCTTTTGTTAGGTTTAGCCTGCAAGAAGCACACTACACCGTCACCACTGGATTTTACTTATTCCGGAACGCTTCACGTAGGATATTTGGTTACTTTTCAGTGTACCACTGGCGCCGGAACCTATTTATGGTCGTTCGGTGATGG
>JAICXV010000364.1 GCA_025934545.1 Verrucomicrobiia bacterium | reverse complement strand
GGCGACCGCGACCTTGCGGCGGCACTTTGATTTCCGTGACGGTAGCGGCGCTGCCCAGCGCCATCGAAGTCAATGGTTGCGCGGGCATATCACGCTGCTTTGCGCGACACAGTTTCCGGCTCGACTAAAATCTTATCGGCCAGACGCGTGCTGATTCCAACGCGCATATTGCACACCTGGCAAATGACAGTATCTTGACCCGAACGAACCGTCACCTTCTGTTCCTCACCCAAACCCATTTCGCGCAGGCGCTTGGCCAGATTATCGTCGCAGGCCAGTTGCTTGATGCGCACCGAGGAGCCGTCGCGCAGATGGCTCAGCGGGCACAACTCCGGCTGCGGACAAGCTGTCTCGTCGCAGGCCGTATGCACTGGCACTTTGTTCACGCAACGAGGTTACGGTAATTGAGACTGAGTTGCAAGTGGAGTTGGACGGCCGAAATTGCTTTTTTGACACCGTTTTTTGTCTTCCGAGTGGCAAGACATGTCCGCTATGCTCGCCAAATGGTTCCCAAGTTTCGACTGGTCATTGGCATTTTGTTCGCCATTGGTGTCTGCACAACGTTCGCGGCTGATCAGAAATACACCATTGCCGTCATCCCGAAAGGGACAACGCATGAATTTTGGAAATCGATCCACGCCGGCGCCGTCAAGGCGCAACAGGAACTCAAGGCGAAGGGTGTGATTGTCGAAATCATTTGGAAAGGGCCATTGCGCGAGGACGATCGGGACCAGCAGATTCAAGTTGTCGAGAATTTCGTGGCGCGACATGTGAACGGCATTGTGCTCGCGCCGCTCGATTCGCAGGCGCTAGTACGGCCGGTCGTTACGGCGGCGGCCGCCAAGGTGCCGGTCGTCATCATCGACTCCGGGTTGAAAACGGATAAATACGCCAGCTTTGTTGCCACGGATAATTTTAAGGGTGGAGAAATGGCCGGACAGGAACTGGGCCGGTTGCTGGGCGGAAAAGGGAAAGTGATTTTGTTGCGTTATGCCATTGGTTCGGCGAGCACGGAAGAGCGCGAGGGCGGATTTCTCGAGGCGATCAAAAAATTTCCAGATATAAAGATCTTGTCGTCGGACCAGCACGCGGGCGCGACGCGCGAGCTGGCTTATCAGGCATCACAAAATTTGTTGAACCGGTTCGGACGCGAAGTGGACGGAATTTTTGTGCCGAACGAATCGATCACGGTCGCGATGGCGAAGGCGTTGCGCGACATTGGCAAGGCCGGCGGCAAGGTGAAGCTCATCGGATTTGATTCCGGTTCGTTGTCTGTGCAGGATTTGAAAAATGGCGACGTCCAGGGGCTCGTCGTTCAGAACCCGGTGAAGATGTCGTATGTCGGCGTGATGACGGTGGTCGATGTGCTCAATGGCAAAACGGTTCCCAAGCGAGTTGATACGGGCGTGGTGCTGGTGACGCGCGAGAACATGGATCAGCCGGACGTTCAGGACCTATTGCATCCGCCGTTTAAAAAGTATCTGAACGAATAAATTCTGACGGCGATGTTAATTCATTAGCGTGAGATCCCGGCTCGCCAACATTCTTGGACCATTGATTGGACTCGGCTTCGTCATCGGACTCTTTTGTCTGAGCTCCGAGGTGCGGCCGTATTTTCTTACCGGCGGAAATTTCAAAATCATTTTCACACAATCGGTCATCGTATCCATCGCGGCGCTTGGAATGACGATGGTCATCATCAGCGGCGGGATCGATTTGAGCGCCGGCGCGGCCATTGCGTTGACGAGCGTTATCGGTGCCATTGCGCTGAGCTACAACTTTTCGCCACTTAACGCCATTCTGCTAGCGGTTGTTGCCGGAGGAATCCTCGGATTACTGACCGGCGCCGTCATCGCCGGTTTCAAGATGATGCCGTTTATTGTCACGTTGGGCACGATGGGAATTGCGCGCGGCGTTGCGCTGTGGATTTCCGGAAGCCAGACCGTCAGCGTGCCGGACACATGGGCCAATAAATTGATGGAGCAGCACAATCCCGACAGCCTGTTGCCATTGCCAATTGGAGTTTGGGTGACGGTCGGCATGGCGATGGTCGTTGCCATCGTCATGCGCGAAACGGTTTTTGGCCGTTACATTTTTGCGATGGGCGGCAACGAGGTCGCCACGCGACTGTCAGGCGTGCGCGTCGGCTTGCACAAAACCGCCGTCTACGGCTGCGCCGGGTTGTTGTTTGGACTGGCCGGCGTGATGCAACTTTCGCGCCTGACCCAGGGCGACCCTTCGACCGCAAACGGGCTCGAACTGGACATTATCGCCGCCGTCGTTATTGGCGGCGCGAGTTTGAATGGGGGCGTTGGCAGCATTCCTGGATCGTTGATCGGCGCGTTGATTATGGCGGTGTTGCGCAATGGTTCGAGCCAGATGGGTTGGCCGACTTACGTTCAGCAGATAATCATCGGCGGCGTGATTATTATTGCCGTGGGACTGGACAAATTGCGCCGACGCGATCACTGATCGCCATTAACGGCGGCCGATGCTCTTGTAGATAAAGCCAAGGTGCTCCATCTCCTTCGCGTCAAAAAGATTTCGGCCGTCGAACATGATCGGATGGGTCAACGCTTTTCGGGCGCGTTCCAGGTCGAGCTTTTTGAACTGAGGCAATTCCGTCGCGATGACGAGGGCATCGCAACCTTCAGCGACATCGTTCATGTCCGAAACGTAGGTCGCCTCTTTGAGAATGGTTTTCGCTTTTTCCATTGCTTGCGGATCGTAAACGCGCAGTTGCGCGCCTTCTTTTTGCAAACGCTGGCAAAGCTCGAGCGCCGGTGACATGCGAACGTCGTCGGTGTTCTGTTTGAAAGCGAGGCCGAGCACGCCGATTTTTTTGCCTTTGAGGACCCACAGTGTTTCGGAAATTTTTTTAACGAACCGATCCATCTGCTCGGAATTGATTCGTTGCACTTCCTTGAGCAAACCAAAATTGTAGCCGAGTTCCTGCGAAATCGTGATGAAAGCGCTCAGGTCTTTCGGAAAGCAACTGCCGCCGAAACCGAGCGAGGCGTCGAGGAATTTGCGGCCGATACGGATATCCATGCCCATGCCGTTGGCAACGTCCTGCACATTGGCGCCGCTCATTTCGCAAATAACGGAAATGGCGTTGATGTAGGAAATTTTCAGCGCGAGGAACGAGTTCGCGGCGTGCTTGATCAGTTCCGCCGAGTTGATGTCGGTGACAATAATGGGCGCGTTGTAAGGCGCGTAAATTTCCCGCATTGCCGCAACCGGACGTTCGGAGGCAACACCGATGACGACGCGATCCGGCTTCATGAAATCTTCGACGGCGAAACCTTCGCGAAGGAATTCCGGATTACTAACCACGTCGACATCAACTTTTGCTTTGCAATAGCGCTTAATTGTTTCAGCAACTTTCTCGCCGGTTTTGACTGGTACGGTGCTTTTGTCGACGACGATTTTATAGCTGGTCATCGCGGCGGCGATTTCGCGGGAAACGCCTTCAATGAAACTCAGGTCAACGGAACCATCCGCGTTGGGCGGCGTCGGCACGGCGATGAAAACGACGTCGGAATTATCGACACCTTCTTTGGTGTCGTGGGTAAAGTGAAGGCGGCCCGCTTTGACATTGATGCGCACGAGTTCGTCGAGGCCCGGCTCGTAAATCGGCATGCCGCCGGATTTGAGGAGCTTGACCTTGTTCGGGTCGTTGTCGACGCAGATGACATTGTGCCCGGCCTGCGCAAAACAGGTGCCGGTGACGAGGCCGACGTAGCCAGTGCCAATGATGCTCAGTTTCATGTCACGTGAAATATATCACGGTGCGCGGATTCCGCTTACTTGACTGTTACAGTCGCTGGGGCCGGAGACCGCCGAGACGCCGCGATAGTCTCTGGTGTTTCGATTGGTGTTTCCGGATGGATCAGGAATCGTCCGTAAACGACTCCCGCCAACAACCCACCAAGCATCGGTCCAATCCAATAAACGAGGTGGTTGCTCCAATGATTGCTGACGAAAGCAGGACCGAACGTGCGCGCCGGGTTCATCGCTGCGCCGGTAATCGGGCCGCCAACCAAAATGTCGAGCGCAACGGTAAGGCCGATTGCCAGGCCGCCG
>JAICXV010000534.1 GCA_025934545.1 Verrucomicrobiia bacterium | reverse complement strand
CTTTCGCCAGCGTGGCGCCGCTGACAATGACCCGCGCTTCATATTCCGTTGTCTTCGTTAACTCTTCGGCGAAGTGGCGGTGAAGGGAAAACAAATCCAAACCGAAATCTTCGCCCAACTCATCAAGCGCGCCGACTCCGCTTTGCTCTTGATCGACGCGCTCGATAAAAACCAAATCGACCACACGAAGCTCGATCCGAATTCCGTCTACCGCTTGCGCACAAATCCGAACACCGAAGTCGCGAAACGTGCGGCTGATTTCTTCGATCGCGTGCGAGGACCGGTCGCGAAAGAAAAGGACGCCCTCATCGCTAAGTTTGCTCCGGAAATCGCCAAAGCCGGCAACGTCTCCGCAGGCCATGCCGCGTTTGTAAAGAATTGCGCCGTCTGTCACACCCTCAATGGCGAAGGCGCCAACATTGGTCCAAACCTGACCGGCATCGGCGCGCATGGCCGCGAAGAATTGCTCGTCCACGTGCTCGACCCCAATCGCGTTGTCGAACCCAATTTTATTTCTGTGAGCATCGAGACGAAGGATGGCGAACAGTTCGATGGCATCGTCGCGCGCGAAAATGAAAAGAGCATCGTCCTGCGCAATCAAACTTCCGAACACGAAATTGCCCGCGCTGACATCCAATCCAAACGCAATACCGGCCGCTCGCTCATGCCGGAAGGTTTCGAAGCGCTCGGCGCGGAAACGTTGCGCAACATTTTGGCTTACATGTGCGACCCGAAAACGGTTGCTGCAAAGAAATAGGTTCGTGTTAGACATGTAGCCGCCGAGGTGACGAGGCGGACCTGCAAATAAATCCGCCTCCTCACGTCGGCGGCTACGATTATGCGACACAAAATCTTTACTGCTCTTTTTTCGATTGTTCTCGCCGTCACCACTTTTGCCGCGACGGAAAACAAACCGGACGATCCATATTTCGAAAAGTTCAACCCGACCAAAGCCCCGAAACCGTCTCACTTGTTGCTCAAGAAAGACGACCGCCTCGCCATCTGCGGCGATTCCATCACCGAACAGCGGATGTACTGCCGCATCATGGAAACATATATCACGGTCGCGTTGCCCGAGTTGAACGTCAGCACGCGCCAATACGGTTGGAGCGGCGAACAAGCTTCCGGTTTTCTGCACCGCATGACCAACGACGTCCTGCGTTTTCATCCGACGGTCGTCACGACCTGCTACGGCATGAATGATCACCGTTACCAGCCTTACACTGATGAGATCGGCAATACCTATCGCACGAATCAGGAAGGCATCGTCGCCGGATGCAAGGCCGCCAAGGTCCGCACCATCATCGTCGGTTCGTCCGGTTGCATGGGACAAAAGACCGCCTGGGGTTTTGTCAAAGGCACCGCCGAAGAACGCAACTTGAGCCTATGCGCGTTGCGCAATATCGACGTCGACATCGCCAAACGCGATCACGTTGGATTCGCTGATGTGTTCTGGCCGATGTTCACCGGCGATTATTTCGCACGCGAAAAATATGGCGAAAGTTACGCGCTCACCGGCGGCGATTCCGTCCATCCCGATTGGGCCGGTCACACGGTCATGGCTTACGCGTTCCTGAAAGCGCTCGGTTGCGACGGCGATATCGGCACGATCACCGTTGACCTGAAAAGCGGCGAGGCTAAAGCCAGCAAAGGACATGAAATCGCTTCCGTCTCTCTCAACGCACAAAACGGAATCAAGGAAGGCAAATACGACATCACCAGTTCGCGCTATCCCTTCTGCGCGGCGGGCGCGACTAATGTTCACACCACGATTCGTTCGGGCATGACCATCGTGCCATTCAATCAGGACCTGAACCGTTTCATGCTCGTCGGCAAACATCCGGTTGCTCAATCCTACAAAGTGACGTGGGGCGAAGAGTCTCACAGCTACACCGCCGACCAACTCAAGAAAGGCGTGAATCTCGCCGATGATTT
This sequence comes from Verrucomicrobiia bacterium, assembly GCA_025934545.1. Classification (GTDB taxonomy): domain Bacteria; phylum Verrucomicrobiota; class Verrucomicrobiia; order Limisphaerales; family Palsa-1400; genus JAICXV01. The sequence goes on along the minus strand of JAICXV010000534.1, from coordinate 1,178 downwards.
CCAGGTCAACCCGTTCTCGGCCGCGTTCAAAGCCGTCGACGACGCGGTCGCCAAAAAGCAGGCCTACGAAACCAAAGAGATCAAAGAGATGTTCCACGGCGCCGCCGGCAAAGCCGACATGGAAGGAACCGTGAACAAATGCGAAGCCGAACGCGCCCCACTCGTCGCCGCCATCCACGCCGCGTTCAAGCCAGTGACGCATACGATCACGATCACGGCTACGGCGGAATAATCTTTATTTCGGATTTCGGATTTCGGATTTCGGATTTTCAGTTTTCGATTGCCGATCGAATTTCCGTTCGGTGACCCGCCACTCATCACTCATCACTTCTTAGCGAGCTCTTTCGCTATCCTCGCAATCTCCTTCACCCGTCCAAGCTTTTCCGGCCCGATCGCCGCGCACTCATCCAACTCCGCGCTCAATTCCTTTGCCGCCTTCTCCCTTTCCAGCCGCTCCGGGCTTTTTCCGAGCAACCTTGCCTTCAGATCATCCACTTCCGACCGCGGAATATACCGTCTGAACACCGGCGTAAAATCCTCCATCGAATACCCTTTCGCCACCGCCTCCCCGATTCGCATCGTCGCTGGCCGCACACCATAAGCCCTCAACACCCGCGCCAGCCAAACCTCCGTCACCCCTTGCGGCGCCTCCTTCGTTTTCTTGCTCGTCATCTCGTTCCACGGCCGGCCCGACAAATAATTCAACTGCTCCACCAACGTCCGGCTGAAAACCCGTTTCGTTTTCGCCATCGAAAAACAATAAAGAATATCCAGCAACAACGACCCAATCGGATTATTCTCCTGCGCCATCCCCGTCAGACAAACCGCCGCCTCCCTCGCCACTTCACTCCAACTCTTTGTAATCTGTAAGTTGTGATCTTTCTCCGCTGCGGTTTCCGAACCTTTTCCATTTTCCATATTCCATTTTCCATTGGTCGCATCTTGCGCCCCTTCCCCTCCGTTCCCTTCGGCAGACAATCTGTGTGAATCTGTGTCCATCCGTGGATTTTCTTCCCTTTCACTTGCGCCCGCGGCGATATCCGCCAGCGCAAACAGCGGTTCCCAAACATCTGCCGCCCGATCATTCAATTCCTGCGGCAGCGCCGGACGCGCCAGCGCGATCTCCTCCCGATGATCCATCACAAACCGAGCACACTTCCGGCGCAAAACCTCCGCAT